>CAYTBD010000153.1:4399-5991 GCA_964435755.1 uncultured Rhodobacterales bacterium | reverse complement strand
ACCGCTGCGGAACGCCGCGATGGCGCGGTCGCGCTGGCCCTGGCTCTTGTTGCCGTGGACGGACCCGGCGGCGAAACCGGCCTTGTCGAGCGCCTTCATCAGCCGTTCCGCCCCGTGCTTGGTCCGGGTGAAGACGAGCGCAAGCTCGTCCCGATGCTTGTCGAGATGGTCGATGAGGAGCGCGGTCTTCGCCTCCTGCGGCACGAAGTGGATCGACTGGTCGATCTTGTCGACGGGTTTGCCGGGAGGCGACGCCTCGACGCGGACCGGATCGCTCAGGTAGGCGGCGGCAAGCTCTGCCATCTGTTTCGGCATCGTCGCCGAGAACAGCATCGTCTGGCGGTCCTTCGGCAGGAGCGGCGCGATGCGGCGCAGCGCGTGGATGAAGCCGAGGTCGAGCATCTGGTCGGCCTCGTCGAGCACGAGGAACCGGGTCAGATCGAGCCGGACGGCCTTGCGGTCGATGAGGTCGATCAGCCGGCCCGGGGTCGCCACGAGGAGGTCCGCGCCGCGGTGCATCCGCTGGATCTGCGCGTTGATCGAGGCGCCGCCCACGACGAGCGCGACCTTGAGATGGGTGCCGTCCGAATAGGCGCGGAGGCTGTCGGCGATCTGCTTGGCAAGCTCGCGTGTCGGCGCGAGGATGAGGCCGCGGGCCGATTTCGGCTCGGGTTTCACGCCGGCCTTGGAGAGCGCGTGGACGAGCGGCAGGCCGAAGGCCGCCGTCTTGCCGGTGCCGGTCTGGGCGAGGCCCATCACGTCACGGCCGTTCATGGCGTGCGGGATGGCCTTCTTCTGGATCGGGGTCGGCTCGGTGATGCCCTGCGTCTTGAGCGCGGCCACGAGGCGGGGCGCGAGCCCCAGCATGTCGAAATCCATGTGGATATGTGTCCTGTATCGGCGGGCGGCCCGGGGCCGCTCGCGGGAAATGGTCGCCGCCGGTCGGAGTGACCGGGCGGTCGCAGTGGGATTGCGCCGAGACTCACCGTGGGCCGGATTGCCCGCGTCGGTCGCCTGAGCGCCGGACCCCTGCGTGATATGGGAACCTGGAGGATCGTGACGCCTGGCCTGCCGATTGATCGGGGCCCGTTCGCTCACGCGGCGAAAGCGTCTGTGGAGGGCACATGCGCTTTCGCGCGCCGCAAGTCAAGTCTTCTGACCTACCTGCGCGGTTTCGGCGGCACCTCGTCCACACCGCTGCCGCCCCAGGGGTGGCAGCGCAGGATGCGCCGGGCGGCGAGCCAACTGCCGCGGACCGCGCCGTGCGTCTCGAGCGCCTCGAGCGCGTAGGCCGAGCAGGTGGGCTGGTAGCGGCAGGAGTGGCCGAGCCAGGGGGACAGGATCAGGCGGTAGGCCCGGACGGGCAGGGCGACGATATGGGCGAGCGGGCTCATTTGCGGTCGAGATGGACGCGGGAGAGCGCCGCTTCAAGATCGGCGCGCGTCTCGGCGAAAGGGCGCTCCGCCGTGGCCTTGGGCCGCCCGATCAGGACGTAGTCCCAGCCCGGCCGACCGTGGCGTGGCAGGGTCAGGCGGGCGATCTCGCGCAGACGGCGCTTGGCACGGTTCCGGGCGACGGCGTTGCCGACCTTC
>CAYTBD010000153.1:0-4389 GCA_964435755.1 uncultured Rhodobacterales bacterium | reverse complement strand
GATCAGGCGCCCGTCGGGTTCGGCCTCGCCGCGGCGGCGGGCCTGAAGGGTGAAGCCGGGCGTGGACTGGCGGCGCGCGCGCGCCGCCTTCAGGAAATCCCCCCGCTTTCCGAGGGTTTCCACGCAAACGGACACCGCCGGAGACGTCTCTGCGGCGCTGGCGGTCTCGCCTGCCACAGGTGCCTCCGGCGGTGTCATGTTCGGTGCCTTTCGGCGGCGCTTACGCGCTCAGGCTTTTCCGGCCCTTGGCGCGGCGGGCGTTCAGGATCTTGCGGCCGGCCTTCGTCGCCATGCGCGCACGAAAGCCGTGGCGGCGCTTGCGCACGAGGTTCGAAGGTTGGAAAGTGCGTTTCGTCGTCATGGTCTTCTCCGTCGGCGCGGCTCGAAACCCGAGCGGATTCGAGCGCCAAATCTCTTGGAAGCCCGCTCTTTAGGGGCATCGCCGGACCAAGTCAACGCGAGCCCGACGCCGAAATGCAACATTCCTCCGCCGGATGCGGACGAAATGTTTCAGTCGCGCAGCCAGAACGGGGCCCCCGCCCGCCGCGGGATCACCCCGCATCAACGGGCCGTGATGGGGCTTCTGCCGGCGCGCGCTTCGGCGCATGTCTGGGTCACGACGGAAAGGAACTCGACCGTGAGGACAGACATGAGCGACATGACGGACACGCAGCGGACCAACGGACTGGCACGGCGCCTCCCGATCATCGCGATCCTCGTGATCGCCGTCGTGGGCGCGTTCACTCTGAGCGACGTCCTCACCTTCGAGACGCTGGCCCGCAACCGGGAGCGGCTGATCGCCTTTCGCGATGCGAACTACCTCGCCACGGTCCTTGCCTTCGTCGCGGTCTACGTCGCCATCGTCGCCTTCTCCCTGCCGGGCGCGACGATCGCGACGCTCACGGGCGGGTTCCTGTTCGCGACCTTTCCGGGCGCGCTCTTCAATGTGACGGCGGCGACGATCGGCGCGACGCTCATCTTCCTTGCGGCTCGATGGGGATTGGGAGAACGGCTCGCCGCGCGCATGGACGCCTCCGAGGGACGCATCCAGCGGATCAAGAAGGGCATCGACGAGAACCAGTGGGAGATGCTGTTCCTGATCCGCCTCGTTCCCGCGGTGCCGTTCTTCGTGGCGAACCTCCTGCCGGCGCTCGTGGGCGTGCCGCTCCACCGGTACGTCGTGACGACCTTCCTCGGGATCATTCCGGGGGCGGTGGTGTATACCTCGGTCGGCGCGGGGCTGGGAGCGGTCTTCGCCCGCGGCGAGACGCCGGACCTCGGCGTGATCTTCGAGCCGCACATCCTGTTGCCGATCCTCGGCCTCTGCGCGCTCGCCGCGCTGCCCATCGTCCTCAAGGCGGTGCGGGGAAAGAAGGAGATCTGAGCGATGCGGGACACGAAGAACGAGGCGGAGGTCTCTGAAATGGCGACGAAACGAATGAAAACGGATGTCTGCGTCATCGGCGCGGGGTCAGGCGGGCTCTCCGTCGCGGCGGGGGCTGTGCAGATGGGGGCGAAGGTCGTCCTCCTCGAAGGGCACAAGATGGGCGGCGACTGCCTCAACTTCGGCTGCGTGCCGTCGAAGGCGCTGATCGCCGCCGGCAAGCAGGCCCACGCGATGCGGACCGGAGAGCCGTACGGCGTGACGCCCGTGACGCCCGAGGTCGATTATGCCGCCGCGAAGGACCACGTCCACCGGGCGATCGAGACCATCGCACCCGCGGACAGTCAGGAGCGGTTCGAGGGTCTCGGCGTCCACGTGATCCGGGAATTCGGGCGCTTCATCTCGGAGACCGAGGTGCAGGCGGGCGATACGGTGATCGAGGCGCGGCGCTTCGTGATCGCGACCGGCTCGCGGCCCTTCGTACCGCCGATCCCGGGCATTGAGACGGTTCCCTACGAGACCAACGAGACGATCTTCGACCTGCGCGAGAAGCCCGAGCACCTGATCGTCGTCGGCGGCGGGCCGATCGGGATGGAGATGGCGCAGGCGCATCTGCGGCTCGGCTCCAGAGTGACCGTGATCGAGGGCGAGAAGGCGCTTGGACGGGATGACCCGGAAATTACTGAAATCGTGCTGGAAAAGCTCCGTGCGGAAGGCGTCGAGATCGTGGAGGGCGCACAGGCGGCGAAGGTCTCCGGGACGACAGGCGCGATCCGGGTCGAGACCGGGGACGGGCGGGTGTTCGAAGGGTCGCATCTTCTCATGGCGGTGGGCCGCAAGGCCAATATCGAGACGCTCGGCCTCGACGCGGCCGGGGTCTCGCACGACCGCGCGGTGAAGGTGGGGGCGGACCTGCGCACCACGAACCGGCGGGTCTACGCCGTGGGAGACGTGGCGGGCGGGCTGCAGTTCACCCACGTGGCGGGGTATCACGCGGGCGTCGTGATCCGCGCGATCCTCCTGGGGCTGCCGGCGAAGGCCAGGACCTCGCATATCCCGTGGGCCACCTACACCGATCCCGAACTCGCGCAGGTGGGTCTGACCGAGGCGCAGGCCCGCAAGGAGCACGGCATCAATCTCCAGGTCGTGCGGTTCCCCTACGACGAGAACGACCGGGCCATCGCGGAAGGCAAGACCACCGGCCTCATCAAGGTGATGGTGGTCAAGGGCAAACCCGTCGGCGCCTCCATCGCGGGCGCGCAGGCGGGCGAGTTGATCGGGCTCTGGGCGCTCGTGATCGCGAACGGGCTCAAGATGAAGGCCGTGGCCAACATGGTCGCGCCCTACCCGACGCTGACGGAGGTTTCCAAGAGGGCGGCGGGTGCCTATTTCTCACCCAAGTTATTTGATAGTCCTGCGGTGAAGCGGGCGGTGGGGTTGGTCCAGCGCTGGATCCCCTGACCGCCGCAAGAGGGGCCGATGTTCCTGAATTCACTCTCCGGGCGCTTCCTGATCCTGACGGTCGTGTTCGTCATGATCGCCGAGGTGCTGATCTTCGTGCCCTCGGTGGCGCGCTACCGGGAGGACTATCTGCTGGCCCGGCTGGAACGGGCGCAGATCGCGTCGCTCTCGCTTCTGGCCAACGACATGATCAATGCCGAGCTCGAGCGGGAGCTTCTCGAGAACGCCGGGGTGATGAACGTCGTGCTGCGCCGGGACGAGGTGCGCCAGCTCGTGCTGTCCTCGCCGATCCCGCAACCGATCGCGTCGACCTTCGATCTGCGCGATCCCGGGGCGCCCGAACTCATCGTCGACGCCCTGTCCCGGCTCGCCGACCCGGAGGAGCGGGTGATCCGGGTGATCGGCAACCCGGTGCAGGACGCGGGCCTCCTGATCGAGGTGACGATGGAGACGGCGCCGCTGCGCGCGGCGATGATCGACTATGGGCTGCGCATCCTCCTGTTGTCCGCCGTGATCTCGATCTTCACGGCCATGCTTCTGTTCCTCGCGGTGCGGATGCTTCTCGTCAAGCCGATCCGCGGGGTGGTCGAGGCGATGAAGAGCTACGCCGAGGCGCCCGAGGACGCGCGGCGGATCATCGAGCCGTCGGCCGGCGTCACAGAGCTCCGCGAGGCCGAAACGACGCTCAGATCCCTCCAGACCGACCTCACGAATGCGCTGCGCCAGAAAGAGCGGCTGGCGCAGCTGGGCGGCGCGGTGGCGAAGGTGAGCCACGACCTGCGGAACATCCTGACCTCGGCGCAACTCTTCGCCGACCGGATCGAGACGAGCGCCGATCCCGCGGTCAAGCGGATGGCGCCGAAGCTGCTGAACTCGATCCGCCGCGCGGTGAACCTGACCGAGGCCACGCTCGCCTTCGGCAAGGCGGAGGAGCCGCCGCCGCAACTCGCGCGGGTCCCGCTGGTGAGCGTCGTGAACGACGTCATCGAGAGCGAGCGGCTCGCCACGGGCGACGGGGACATCAGCTTCAGCGAGGACGTTCCCGGCGGCCTGACGCTTCGCTGCGATCAGGAGCAGATCTACCGGGTCCTCACCAACCTCGTCCGGAACGCGCGCCAGGCGATCGCGGCGAGCGGAAAGGGCGGGGAGATCCGCGTGCAGGCGAGCGAGACCGACACCGAGTGGGTGATCACGGTCGAGGACACCGGCCCCGGTCTGCCTCCGAAGGCGCGCGAGCACCTGTTCCGCCCGTTTCAGGGCGGCACGCGGAAGGAGGGAACGGGCCTCGGCCTCGCCATAGCGGCGGAACTCGTCCGCGGTCACGGCGGGCGTCTGGAGCTGCTCCACACCGGGCCTGAAGGGACCGGGTTCGCGGTCCGCCTGCCCAAGATGGTCGCCGCCCTCGGAGCGGCGGCGGAGTAGAAAACGGCCCTTGCATTGCCGGGCCCGGATCGTTAAGTCGCCCTTGCTCGCGCGCTGGTAGCTCAGTTGGATAGAGTACTTGACTACGAATCAAGGGGTCGGGGGTTCGAATCCTCCCCAGC
>CAYTBD010000152.1:0-5998 GCA_964435755.1 uncultured Rhodobacterales bacterium | reverse complement strand
CGCTTCCGAAAGCTCCTCATCTTCGGAGGGGTCGCCGTGCTGGTGCCATGGGACCGCTTCTCGCTGGAGGACGCCCGCCCCCGGATAGCCGCGCTCGACCTCGTCGACCTGCGGGCGGAATGGGGCGAGCTGGAACTCCGGGCGGCGGGGGAGCTTTCGGTGCGGCAGGACGGCGTGCCAAACGGCCGGATCACGGTGAAGGCGACGAACTGGCGTGAAATCATGGGCCTCGCCCGGAACGCGGGCCTTCTGCCCGAACCGCTGATCCCGACGATCGAGCGGGCGCTGGAGATCCTGGCGTCGCTTTCGGGCCCGCCCGACACCCTCGACGCGCCGCTCGCCTTCTCCAACGGAGTCGTCTCCTTCGGGCCGATCCCGCTCGGTCCGGCGCCGCGTCTCGTGATCCGCTAGAGCGCGGGTCCAAGGCGCGCAAGACCGGCATCCACCTTTCGCGACAGGCGCTAGCGACAGAAGGGCCCGCTGCGGTAGCGGGCCGTATCGAAATGAAAATGATCGCGGTGGAAGCGGTTGGCATTCGGGCCGAGGACCGTCCCGAACGGACCGCAGGCCGCCTTGTGCACCGCCTTCAGGATCGGACCCTGACGCGCGTCGCGCCAGCCCTTGAGCACGGTGATCTCGGACCCGTTCCTCAGAACGATCGACGAGATGTCGACGGCGCGTCCGCGCCCGTGCTCGGAGATCCTCGCGCCCTTCTGGTTGTTCCGTGGCCGGCAGGCGTAGTGCGCCGCGACGCGAAGCGCGGCGACACCGCCGCCCGTTCTCCCGACGGTGGGGATCACGGCATCGGTAAGCCACGTCCGAAGCGCCAGTGCCGTGGGGCAATCGACGACCGTTCTCTGGGTCAGCGCGACGCCCGCCACGGACTCGATCCGCACCCCGTCCTTGAGCCCGCAGCCGTTGAGCCGCCCGGCGATCGGCGCAAGGGTCACGCCCTTGATGTCGCCCGCGCCGCAGACCGAGCCCGTCCGCCCGACGATCGCGGGCGGCGCCGGCTGTGTCCTGACGGAGGCGGTGCGAACGGCCGATCCGCCCCGCAGGCTCTCCGGGCGGATCCCGGGACGTGGCGACCGGAGGACGCCGGAGGTGCTGATGATTTCGCGGGCAACCGGCGCGGACCGCTCGGGCTTCGGCATGGGGCGGAGCGAGGTCTCGGGCGCCGTCGCGTCCGCGGGCACCGCAGCGAGAAGCGCGATGAGCGCCAGTCCCGCCGCCATGCCCAGTCCCCTCATCCGTCGGCCTTCCTCTGGACGCGCCCGAAGTCCGGCGCCGCGGTATCCTGTCCGGCCTCGATGATGCCGCGCCGGATCGCGCGCGTCCGGGTGAAATAGTCGTGCAGCAGATCACCGTTGCCGGTTCTTATCGCACGCTGGAGCGCAAAGAGTTCTTCGGTGAAACGGCCGAGGATTTCAAGCGTCGCGTCCTTGTTCGTGAGAAACACGTCCCGCCACATCGTCGGGTCCGAGGCGGCGATCCGCGTGAAGTCGCGGAAGCCCGCGGCGGAATACTTCACGACCTCGGTGTCTGTGACGCGGCGGAGATCGTCCGCCACGCCCACCATCGTGTAGGCGATCAGATGCGGCGTGTGAGACGTCACCGCGAGGACGAGATCGTGGTGGTCGGCATCCATCAGATCGACGTTCGACCCCATCGACTGCCAGAGCGACGCGAGACGTTCGACGGCGTCCCGGTCCGCGCCCTCCGGCGGGACGAGAAGACACCAGCGGTTCTCGAAAAGCTCCGCGAACCCCGCGCGGGGCCCGGAATGCTCGGTTCCGGCCAGCGGATGGCCGGGGACGAGGTGCGCACCCTCCGGGATGTGCGGCGCCACCGCCTCGATCACCGCCCGCTTGACCGAGCCGACATCCGTGACGGTCGCTCCCGGCTTGAGATGGGGCCCGATCTCCTCGGCCACCGACCCCATGGCCCCGACCGGGACGGCGAGGACGACGAGATCGGCCCCCTCGACCGCCTCGGCGGCGGTCGCCGTCACCCGGTCGCAGAGGCCGATCTCCCCGGCGATCTTCCGGGTCTCGGCGGATCGTGCCGTGCCGGTGATCTCGCGCACAAGACCATGACGGCGCATGGCGTGGCTCATCGACGAGGCGATGAGTCCCAGCCCGATCAGCGCGACGCGGTCGTAGATGGGCGTCACTGCCGCGCCTCCCGGAAGGCCGCGACGGCGTCCGCGACCCGCCGGCACCCGTCCGCGTCGCCCACCGTGATGCGCAGGCAATGCGGCAGTCCGTAGCCGGCGACGCGGCGCACCAGGATCCCGGCCGCCCTGAGATGCGCGTCGCACGCCGCGGCCTCGCCGGCGTCGGCGAACCGGGCAAGCACGAAATTCGTGTGGGACGGGTCCGACGCCACCCCGCCGGCGGCGAGTTCCGTTCTCAGCCAGTCGCGGAGACGCGCGTTCTCGGACCGGCACCGGTCGGCATAGTCGGTGTCCCGCACCGCCGCCTCCGCCGCCGCGAGCTGCGCCGTCGAGAGGTTGAACGGCTGGCGGATGCGGTTGAGGACGTCGACGATGTCGCGCCGGGCATATCCCCAGCCGATCCGGAGCCCGCCCAGCCCGTGGATCTTCGAGAAGGTCCGGGTCATCACCACGTTCGGGAAAGCATCGACGAGCGACGCGCCGCCATCGAACCCCTCCTCGAACTCGGCATAGGCGCCGTCATGGACGAGGATCGCATCGCGCGGCAGACCCGCCGCCAACCGCCGGAGCGCGTTTTCGCCCAGCATCGTGCCCGTCGGGTTCGCCGGGTTCGCGATGAAGACGATCCGGGTGCGGCCGGTCACCGCCGCGAGGATCGCGTCGACATCGACCACCCGGTCGCGCTCGGGCACCTCGACCGGCGTGGCGCCGACCATCTTCGCGAGAATGGGATACATCGAGAAGCCGTGCTCGGTCAGCACCACCTCGTCGCCGGGACCCGCGTAGGCCTGTGCGATCATCTGGAGCACCTCGTCGGAGCCGACGCCGCAGACGATCCGGCCCGGGTCGAGCCCGTGGACCCCGCCGATCGCCTCCCGGAGGTCCCGGTGATCCGTCGAGGGATAGCGATGAAGCCCGGCCGCCGCCGCGCGGAACGCCGCGACCGCCTTCGGGCTCGGTCCGAACGGGTTCTCGTTCGACGAGAGCTTCAGAACGTCGTCATGCCCGTCGATCCGGCTCTCGCCGCCCACGTAGAGCGCGATGTCGAGAATGCCGGGCTTTGGTCGGACCGTCTGTGTCATGGCGGGTCTTCCGAATTCTGGCCTCTCTTACAGGCCGGGCCCGGGCTGTTCCAGCGCAACATGCGCGCCTCCATCTGTCCGCAAGTATCCTCGGGGGTGAATTCGCCGGAGGCGAAGAGGGGGCAGACGGCCCCCTCACCCGCTGTCATGTCGCCAGCACGTTCCGGAACTGCCAGGGATCGCTCTCGTCGATATCCTCGGGGAAATGCTGCCAACGGTCGGTGAGCGGCGTCCAGTCGGTGTAATGCGCCTCGACAGGCCCGAGGTAGGGACGCTGCACCTCGAGACAGCGGACGTGATCCATCTCGTCGGTCTCGACGATCCCCGCCTCCGGATTCTCGAGCGCCCAGACCATCCCTGCGAGCACCGCCGAGGTCACCTGCAGCCCGGTCGCGTTCTGGTAGGGCGCGAGGTCCCGCGTCTCCTCGTTCGACAGCCGCGAGCCGTACCAGAGCGCGTTCCGCTCGTGCCCGTAGAGAAGCACGCCGAGTTCATCGACCCCCTCGACGATCTCGTCCTCGGTCAGGATGTGGTGTCGATCCTGCTGCATGCCGGAGCCGAACATCTCGTGCAGCGACAGGACCGCGTCGTCGCAGGGGTGGTAGGCGTAGTGACAGGTCGGGCGGTACTCCGGCGCGCCGCCCGTCCCCACCGTGTAGTAGTCGGAGATCGAGATCGCCTCGTTGTGGGTCACGAGGAAGCCGAACTGCGGGCCCGGCGTCGGGCACCAGCTATGCACGCGGGTGATCGCGCCGGGACGGTCGAGCCAGATCGCGGACCGGCAGCCCGTCGCGTGGCGGTGACCGTTCTCCGGGAACCAGGTCTCGTGGGTGCCCCAGCCGAGTTCCGCGGGCTGGAAGCCCTCGGCGATGAAGCCTTCCACCGACCAGGTGTTGACGAAGACGCCGCGCGGGCGCGGCTGGCGGCGGGCCTGGGTGTCGCGCTCGGCGATGTGCACGCCCTTGACGCCCAGCACCTGCATGAGCTGCGCCCAGCCCGCCCGGTCGGCGGGGATCGCGGCATCCCGGCCGGTATCGGCGGCGAGCCGCATCAGCGCCTCCTTCACGAACCAGCTCACCATGCCGGGATTGGCGCCGCAGCAGGACACCGCGGTGGTGCCGCCGGGATTCCGGGCCTTTTCGTCCCGGACCGCCTGCCGCAGCGCGTAGTTCGTGCGCGCGGCGTTGTCGTCGGTCTCGAAGTAGTAGCCGGCCCAGGGCTCCACGACCGTGTCGATGTAGAGCACGCCGATCTCGCGGCAGAACGTCATGATGTCGAGCGACGAGGTATCGACGCTGAGATTGACGCAGAACCCCTTGCCCTCGGGGAAGAGCCCGCCGAGCACCTCGCGGTAATTCTCCGGCGTCAGCGCGACCTGGAGATGGTTCAACTTGTGCTGCCGGAGAAAATTCGACTGGCTTTCGTCGGGCTCGATGATCGTCAGCTTCGAGGCGTCGTAGTCGAAATGCCGCTCGATCAGCGGCCACGTGCCCTTCCCGATCGACCCGAAGCCGATCATGACGATCGGGCCGTCTATGCGGCCGTGAACAGGATGGGCCATGCGATCTCCTTTCGCGTTTCGGGGGCTACCTAGGACGTTCTTGCCCGGAGGTCCACGGCATGTCCCGGGGGCGCAGGCAACCCGCGACGGCCACCGGGCGTTGCGCCTGCATGGACAGGAGCTTCGACGCCCTGCGCGAGGGTCTGCGCACATGCACCCGCTGCCCGCTTCACGGTCCGGCCACGCAGGTGGTCGGCGGAGAGGGCCCGCGCGACGCGCCGCTGATGATCGTGGGCGAGCAACCCGGCGATCGGGAAGACCGGGAAGGCCGCCCCTTCGTGGGACCTTCGGGGCGGTTGATGGACCGCATCGCCGAGGAGGCGGGGCTCGACCGCAGCGCGGCCTATGTGACGAACGCCGTCAAGCACTTCAAATTCCGCCAGCGCGGGAAACGGCGCCTGCACGAGCCGCCGAACCGGATGGAGATCGAGCGGTGCAAGTGGTGGCTCGACCTCGAGGTGGAACTGGTGAAACCGAAGATGATCCTGGCGCTCGGCGCGACCGCGCTCGAGAGCCTGACGGGCAACCGGCGCGGTCTCATGAAGCGCCGCGGCGGGTTCGAGGAGACGGAGTGCGGGCCGGTCTTCGTGACGGTCCACCCCTCCTACATTCTCAGGATCCGCGACGGCGAGCGGAAGGCCGAGGAGACGCGCCGCCTGCGCGCGGACTTCGCAAGGGTGGCGGAGGCGCTGCGCGCCGCCTGAACGGAAAAACCGCGCCCCGGGGGGCGCGGCATTCGAACGGGCCTGCAGGCCGTCGTCAGTTCTTCGCGTAGAATTCGACGATCAGGTTCGGTTCCATCATCACCGGGTAGGGCACGTCGCCGAGCGACGGGGTCCGGGTGAAGGTCGCCGTCATCTTCGAGTGATCGACGTCGAGGTAGTCCGGCACGTCGCGCTCGGCCAGCTGGGCGGCCTCCAGCACGACGGCGAGCTGCCGGGACTTGTCCCGCACCGCGACCACGTCGCCCTCCTTCACGCGGAAGGACGGGATGTTGACCTTCTGGCCGTTCACCGTGACATGGCCGTGATTCACGAACTGGCGGGCGGCGAAAATCGTGGCGACGAACTTGGCGCGGTAGACGACGGCGTCGAGACGGCGCTCGAGAAGGCCGATCAGGTTTTCGCCGGTGTCGCCCTTGACCCGCTCGGCCTCCGCGTAGATGCGGCGGAACTGCTT
>CAYTBD010000151.1:0-6003 GCA_964435755.1 uncultured Rhodobacterales bacterium | reverse complement strand
GAAGTGGTCAAGCAGTACGGCGCCGATATCCTGCGGCTCTGGGTGGCGCAGACCGACTATACCGGCGATCAGCGGATCGGGCCCGAGATCCTCAAGGGCGTGGCCGACAGCTACCGGCGGCTCCGGAACACGATGCGCTTCATGCTCGGCAACCTCGCGGACTTTTCCGAGGGGGAGCGCGTGGCCCCCGCCGACATGCCGGAACTCGAGCGCTGGGTCCTGCACCGCATGGCAGAACTCGACCACCGGGTGCGGACGGGCTACGCCGCCTACGACTTCCAGGGCGTGTTCCGGGCGCTCTTCGATTTCTGCACGGTGGACCTGTCGTCGGTGTATTTCGATATCCGCAAGGACGCGCTCTATTGCGATGGGCCGTCGGACCGCCGGAACGCGGCACGCACGGTGCTCGACCTTCTGTTCCACCGCCTGACCACCTGGCTCGCGCCGGTTCTCGTCTTCACGATGGAGGACGTCTGGCTGGAGCGGTTTCCGGGCGAGGGCAGTTCGGTCCATCTCGGAGACATACCCGAGACACCGGCCGATTGGCTCGATCAGCCGCTGGCCGACAAATGGGCCGACATCCGCAAGGTCCGGCGCGTGGTCACGGCGGCGCTGGAGATCCAGCGGCAGGACAAGGTCATCGGGGCGAGCCTCGAAGCCGCGCCGGTGGTCCACGTCCGCGACAGGGACGTGCTCGCGGCGCTGAAGACCGTCGCCTTCGAGGACGTCTGCATCACCTCGGCGATCCAGCTCACCAACGACCCGATCCCGCAGGAGGCGTTCCGGTTGCCCGAAGTCGAGGGCATCGGCGTCGTCTTCGAGAAGGCCGAGGGCGAGAAATGCCAGCGCTGCTGGAAGATCCTGCCCGACGTCGGCACGCACGCCCATCCCGGCGTCTGCAAGCGTTGCGACGAGGCGCTGAGCTGACGGCCGCTCACCCATCGTGCGTTGCTGAACAGACCCTTGCGCCTTGGGAAACCACGCGGCCGCTCCTAGGTTCCGGGGAGACCGGAATCAGAAGGAGCGCGCCGTGACCGATACCTACACGCCACCGAAGGTCTGGACCTGGGAGCAGCCGAATGGAGGTCAGTTCGACTCGACGAACCGTCCCATCGCGGGCCCGACGCACGAGAAGGATCTGCCGGTCGGAAAACACCCGTTCCAGCTCTATTCGCTGGGCACCCCGAACGGCGTGAAGGTGACGGTGATGTTGGAGGAACTTCTCGCCGCGGGTCACGCGGCCGAGTACGATGCCTGGCTCATCCGCATCGGCGACGGTGACCAGTTCGGCTCGGGCTTCGTCGCGGCGAACCCCAATTCGAAGATCCCGGCATTGATGGACCACACCGGCGAACGGCCCGTCCGCGTCTTCGAATCCGGCGCGATCCTGCTCCACCTCGCGGAGATGTTCGACGCCTTCCACAGCCGCGAGGCGCGCCCGGAGATGCTGTCCTGGCTCTTCTGGCAGATGGGCAGCGCCCCCTACCTCGGCGGCGGCTTCGGCCACTTCTACGCCTATGCGCCCGAGAAATGGCAGTATCCGATCGACCGCTACGCGATGGAAGCCAAGCGCCAGCTCGACGTGCTCGACCGGCATCTGGCGGAGAACGACTGGATGGCGGGCGGTACCTATACGATCGCCGACATCGCGATCTGGCCCTGGTACGGGCAGCTGGCGCTTGGCCGGCTCTACGAGGCGGGAGAATTCCTCGACGTCGCGAGCTACCGCAACGTGGTGGACTGGGCGGAGCGCATCGACGCGCGTCCGGCGGTGAAGCGCGGGCGGATGGTCAACCGCACCTCGGGAGATCCCAGCAAGCAGCTCCACGAGCGCCATGATGCATCGGACTTCGAAACGCGGACGCAGGACAAGCTTGCGGCGGAATGAGGCGGGGCTGCCTCAGCCGTCCGGGCCGTAGAGGATCTGCTGCACGATGCCCGCGGAGACGAGGTAGAGGCTCGTCACCAGAAGACCCCAGTGCGCGCCCCAGGCCGGGTCGAAGTCGACCCAGGCCGCCCAGCCCGCGAAGCCCGTCCAGGCGAAGGCCATGGGCAGCGTCACCGCCTGCCAGCGCTCGGTCCGCATGGGGTGGACGAACTTCAGCGGCGTGAACATCGCGGCGGCGAGGATCACGATGACCGCAAGGCTCACCCAGAAGTTCGGCTCCAGCGCGAACAGCACGATCACCACCATGTTCCAACAGCCGGGAAAGCCCGCGAAGGAATAATCCTTCGTCTTCATGCGTGTGTCCGCGAAGTACACGACGCTGCCGAAGGTGATCACGATGATCGCGCACCACCCCGTCCAGCCGGGCAACAGGTCCGAACCGAAGAGCGCGTAGGCCGGGATGAAGACGTATGTGAGGTAGTCGATGATCAGGTCCATCAGCACGCCGTCGTACTGCGGTGCGTTGGTCTTGACGTCGTAGCGGCGCGCGAGGGGACCATCGATGCCGTCGACGACGAACTGCACCACCAGCCAGAGGAACATGACGCTCCACTGTTCCTGCACGGCCGCGAGGAGGGCCAGCATCGCGAAGACGGCGCCGGAGGCTGTGAAGAGATGGACGAGTGTCGCGGCCGCACGGGGTGTCATGGACCTGTCATGGCGCAATCGGAGATCGTGTGCAAACCGTATGGAATGCGCGGGGAGCGCCACTGGTTTCCGTCGGCTGATTCCCTGCAAAGCGTCCGGCTCATGCCTTGGGATGCGACCGCTCGTAGATTTCCATCAGCCGCGCGGTGTCCACGGCGGTGTAGGCCTGGGTCGTGGAGAGGGAGGCGTGGCCGAGGAGCTCCTGGATCGCCCGGAGGTCGCCGCCGGCCGAAAGCAGATGCGTCGCGAAGCTGTGGCGCATGGCATGCGGTGTTGCGGTCGAAGGCAGGCCAAGCTGCAGCCGCGCCCGCTCCATCGCCTTCTGGATCGCCCGCTGTGAAAGCGTGCCGCCCCGGACGCCGCGAAAGAGCGGCTCCTCCGGCGCGACCGGCCAGGGGCAGGCCGCCACATAGGCCGCGACCGCGTCGCGTGCCTGGCTGATCACCGGCACGATGCGCTCCTTCCCGCCCTTGCCGGTGATGCGGAGGCCCGGGCCCAGGGGATAGTCCGCCCCGGTGAGCGAGAGCGCCTCGGATATCCGCAGGCCGCATCCATAGAGCAACGTCACCACAGCGACGTCGCGCGCCGCGAGCCAGGGTTCGCCCGCCTGCGTCTCAACCGCATCGAGCATCGCGCGCGCCGCGTCCTCCGCGAGGGGGCGCGGGAGCTTCTTGCGGAACTTCGGAGCGCGGGTCGAAAGGACCGCCGTCGGCTCGAACCCCTCGCGGTCCGAGAGCCAGCGCATGAAGCTCTTGACGGATGACAGCGCCCGGGCGAGCGACCGCGCGCCGAGGCCCCGCCCGCGCTCGTGCGCCATCCAGGCGCGCATGTCCGAGACGCCGATCCTTGTGATTGGCCCGAGGCCTTCGGGCTCGCCGTGGTGCTGCGCCATGAAGGCGAGGAAACTCAGGATGTCGGTCCTGTAGGCGTCGATCGTGTTCTGGGCGACGCCGTCGATCGCCTTGAGGTGCGCGAGCCAGAGGCCGAGCGCGTCGAGCTGGGCGGGGGAGATCGACAGCGCCGCGGCGCCGGTCACGCCAGCCAGCGGCGCATCGCGCGCTCGAACACGCTCGAAAAGAAGGATATCAGATCCGTTCCATGGGCGGGCGTGAACTGCTCGGGGTTCTCGGCGCCGAAGGCGAGCATGCCCGGCAACCGGTTCGGCCCGAGATCGAGCTTGGCGCAGGCTTCCGACCGGATCCAGTCGCCGCCCTCGCCGTAGAGCCCGCCCTGGCCGGGCTCGACGCCACGGAGGGTGATGATCCGCACGGGCACCGAACGCCCCTGCGTCAGGTAGTCGTCGATGAAGCCCGGCTCGGCGAGCGAGACGACCTCGTCGGCACGGCCGAGCGCGGCCTCGTCGGCATGGCCGCGGCTCTCCAGGACGAGACGCACGCAATCGACCCGCAGGATCTCCGCGACGTCGGTGTCGATCACCGTCAGGAAATCCTCGAAGTCCGTGGGCTCCAGAAGCCGCAGGATGGCACGGTGCATCTGGTTTGTGCCGGCGAGATTTTCGTAGGCGGCGGCGATGACGCTGCGATGCGTGTCTTCCAGCCGGTCGAGGCGCGTTTCGAGCCGTTCCATGGCGAGCCCGCGCAGATCGACGATGTTCGAACCGAGCGACGTCTCGTTCGCCTCGATCAGCGCTTTCATCACATCGCGGTCATCGAGGATCACGCTCGGCTGCGAGATGATCTTCTCCCGCAGGTCTTCGGCCATTGTCGCCACGCTCTTCATGCCCACCCCGACTGGTTGGTGCGACCCTGTGGATAACTCGGGACCGTTCGATATGTCTTTGCCCATTGGCGGAGGACTCCGTCCAGTGTTTTGTCCGCGGGAGCGGATGGATCGGGGGGATTGGCCGAGCCGGGTTGCCGGGCTGCAACAGCCCGCCGCCCAAGGACGCGGCGTCAGAGGATCGTCTGACCGGTCGTCTTCCAGTCGGCGAGGAAAGCGTCGAGCCCCTTGTCGGTCAGCGGGTGCTGCGCCATCTTCTTGATGACGTCCGGCGGTGCGGTGGCGACATCGGCGCCGATCTTGGCTGCCTCGCTCATGTGGTTCGCGGACCGGATCGAGGCGGCGAGGATCTGGGTCTCGAAGCCGTAGTTGTCGTAGATTTCGCGGATGTCCGCGATGACTTGCATCCCGTCGAGGTTGATGTCGTCGAGCCGCCCGATGAAGGGCGAGATGAACGTGGCCCCCGCCTTCGCGGCGAGGAGCGCCTGGTTCGCCGAGAAGCAGAGCGTCACGTTGACCATCCGGCCTTCGTTCGTCAGCACGTTGCAGGCCTTGAGCCCGTCCCAGGTGAGCGGCACCTTGATGGCGATGTTGTCGGCGATCTTGGCAAGCTCGCGTCCCTCCTCGATCATGCCGTCGGCGTCGAGCGCGACCGTCTCGGCAGAGACCGGGCCGGAGACCATGTCGCAGATCTCCCTGGTCACGTCCTTGATCTTCCGGCCGGATTTCATGATGAGCGAGGGGTTCGTCGTGACCCCGTCCACAACGCCCAGTTCGTTGAGTTCGCGGATCGCATCGACATCCGCTGTATCGACGAAGAATTTCATGGGATCTGTCCTATTGGATGTGCCTCTCGGTTGCGGCACTGATAGACCATGACGCCCGCCCCCCGAAACCCCGAAAAGCACCCATCCTTCTTCGACGAGGGGGATGTCGTGGGCGTGCTCACGACGCAGCCCCTCGACCGGACGCTCGACTACCTCGCGCCGGAGGGCGGGTGCTTCGCGGGCGCCTTTGTCGAGGTGCCGCTGGGGCCGCGCAAGGTGCTGGGCGTGGTCTGGGGGCCGGGCGAGGGGACCTTTGCGCGGGAAAAGCTGAGGACCGTGATCCGGGTTCTCGACGCCGCGCCGATGCGGGAGGAGATGCGCGAGTTCCTTCTGCGCGCGGCCGACTACACGCTGACGCCGATGCCGGCGATGCTGCGGCTCGCCACCCGGTCGCCGGGGCTGGGCGATCCGCCGTCGATGCGGACGGTCTACCGGCTGGGCGAGGCCGAGCCCGACCGGATGACCGACGCCCGCGCCAAGGTGATCGCCGTGCTCGAGGAGTTCGGGGAGGCGGCGTTCACGCTGGGAGAGCTGGCCGAGATGGCCGGCGTGTCGACGGGCGTGGTGAAGGGCCTCGTCAAGCAGGGCGCGGTGCGGGAGGAGGCGTCGCCCCGCGACCTGCCGTACCCGCCGCTCGATCCCCGGGCGGCGGCCGTCGACCTGACCGAGGAGCAGGCCGCGGCGGCGGCAGCGTTGCGGGCTGGCGTGGCCTCGGGCGCCTATGAGACGACGCTCCTGAAGGGTGTGACGGGATCGGGCAAGACCGAAGTCTATCTCGAGGCGGTTGCGGAGTGCCTGCGGCAGGGGCGGCAGGCGCTGGTGCTGCTGCCCGAGATCGCG
>CAYTBD010000150.1:4881-6008 GCA_964435755.1 uncultured Rhodobacterales bacterium | reverse complement strand
CGCCATGACCCGGCATCTCGAGGCCGGCACGCTCAAGGAGTTGACGCTCACCACCAACGGCTCGCAACTGGAACGGTTCGCGCTAGACCTTCATACCGCCGGGGTTCGCCGGGTGAACATCTCGCTCGACACGCTCGACGAGCAGAAATTCGCCGATATCACCCGGTGGGGCCGCCTGCCGCAGGTCATCAAGGGGATCGACGCCGCGCAACGCGCCGGGCTGCGGGTCAAGATCAACACCGTCGCGCTCAAGGGCTTCAACGAGGACGAGTTGTTCACCCTGGTGGAATGGTGCAAGAGCCGCGACATGGATCTGACCTTCATCGAGGTCATGCCGATGGGCGATCTCGGCAACGAGGACCGGCTCGACCAGTACTGGTCGCTGAAGGATCTCCGCGCCCGTCTCGCGGAGCGCTTCACCCTCGTCGATCTCGCCGAACGCTCTGGCGGCCCGGCCCGCTACATCCGGATCGAGGAGACCGGTCAGAAGATCGGCTTCATCACCCCGCTCACGCACAATTTCTGCGAAAGCTGCAATCGGGTGCGGCTGACCTGCACGGGCGAACTCTACATGTGTCTGGGGCAGGAGGACATGGCCGATCTCCGCGCCCCGCTGCGCGCCTCGGATGACGACACTCTGGTGGAAGAGGCCATTCGCGCGGCGATCGAACGCAAGCCCAAGGGCCACGATTTCGACTACTCGCGCCAGACAGTGGCCGGGCAGGTCACCCGACACATGAGCCACACCGGGGGGTGACGGCGCCTGGAACAGCCGTGCGTGATGCAGCCCCACAAGGGAACAACGCGCCGGTCTTGACGGGCGACTGTCCGGTTCCTTGAAAAACTGCCGGCCCACGGCGGACGAACGAACCTTGTTCGTGTTAGGGGTACCTCGTCGTCCGGCAAGTCCGCCGCACGCGACTGAAATACCGACGCCCGAACCATAGAAGGCTGCTGATGCCCCGCGACACCAATTTGATCCTCTGCCCCGTGAATCTCCGCCACCTGAAGCTGGACGACCGTGCCTACGAGGAAGCCATCGCAATGGCGAAACGCCGTGGCGCCAAGCTTCTCGTGGCGACGGTCGCTCCCGAGATGGAGCGCAATCTGAACATCCGCGATTCGGA
>CAYTBD010000150.1:0-4871 GCA_964435755.1 uncultured Rhodobacterales bacterium | reverse complement strand
AAAAAGTTCGTCGCGGATCACCCCGCCGAGGGCGTCGAACTGGAAACCGTCGTCCGCAAGGGGGCGGTGCATCGTCAAATCCTGAAACTGGCCGAAGAACGCAACGTCGACCTGATCGTGATGGAATCGGCCAATCCCAGGGTTCAGGACTATCTTCTGGGAACCACGGCCAGCCACGTGGTTACGCACGCCAAGTGCTCCGTCTACGTGGTGCGCGGGTAACGATCTCGTGCCGACACCATCACCCGACCAAGGCCGGGTGACGGTTCGGCGCCTCACGCCGCCGGCATCCGCCGTTCCACGATCTCCGCCCAGAACGAACAGCCCGCCGGGATCGCCTCGTCGTTGAAGTTGTATTCCGGGTGGTGGACCATCGCGGTGTCGCCGTTGCCGACGAGGATGTAGGCGCCCGGCCGCGCGTTCAGCATGAACGAAAAGTCCTCGCCCCCCATCACGAGCGGCGCATCGGTATCGACCTCGCCCGCGACCGCCCGCGCCGCCTCGGCGGCGTAGTCGGTGTGGTCCTCCGAATTGACCGTGACGGGGTAGTTCCGCTGATATGTCAGCGTCGCCGTCGCGCCGAAGGCCGCCGCCGTCTGCTCGACGATGCGGCGCATGTTGGCCTCGACCATGTCCTGCACCTCCGCGTCGTGCGTCCGCACCGTCCCGCGCAGCTGGACCTTGCCCGGGATCACGTTGAAGGCCGTCGAATCCGTCTGGAACGACGTGACCGACACCACCGCCTGCTTGATCGGGTCGAGATTTCGGCTCACGAGCGATTGCAGCGCGAGCACGATGTGCGAGGCGACGAGCGTCGTATCGACGCCATCCTGCGGCTTTGCCGCATGCGCGCCCTTCCCCTCGATGTCGATCTCGATCAGGTCCGCCGCCGCGAAGAACGGACCCGGCCGGAGTCCGAAGGAGCCAACGGGCTTTCCGGGCCAGTTGTGCATCCCGTAGACCTCCTGGATGCCGAAGCGCTCCATCATGCCGTCGTTGACCATTTCGCGGCCGCCGCCGCCGCCCTCCTCGGCGGGCTGGAAGATCACGACCACCGTCCCGTCGAAATTCCGCGTCTCGGCAAGGTACTTCGCCGCGCCCAGCAGCATCGCCGTGTGCCCGTCGTGCCCGCAGGCATGCATCGCGCCCGGCGTCTTGGAGGCATAGTCGACGCCCGTCCGTTCGAGGATCGGCAGCGCGTCCATATCGGCGCGGAGGCCGACGACCCGCCCGCTCCTGTCCGACTTCCCCTTGATGACGCCCACCACGCCGGTCTTCCCGATTCCCGTCGCGATCTCGTCGCAGCCGAACGCCTTGAGCTTCTCCTCGACCAGCGCCGAGGTCCGGTGCGTGTCGAACTGGAGTTCGGGATGTTCGTGGATGTCGCGGCGCCAGGCCGTGATTTCGGGAAGAAGTTCGGCAAAGCGGTTCTTGACGGGCATCGTGGGCTCCTTTGGTGTTTTCCCCACTCTGTCACGACCGGCGGCAGGCGCAAGTCCGCAGCGCGCGCCGGACGCCGTCGGCTCCCCGACCGGAGGCATCACGCGCAGAGGCGCTCGACCAGCCGCTCCATGAACCGCTCGCCCGCCTCGAACTGTTCGACGGTGATGAATTCGTTGGGCTGGTGCGCCTGGGCGATGTCGCCCGGTCCGCAGACCACGGCCGAATAGCCCCGCGCCTGGAAATGTCCCGCCTCGGTTCCGTAGCTGACCACGTGCCGCCCGTTGTCCCCGGTGATCGCGCGGACCAGCCGCTCGGCGGCCCCGGCGTCCTCGGGCTCGAGCGCAGGCACGTCGAAGCGTTCGGAAAGCTCGACCCCGGCCTCCGGACGCACCGCCTTCATTTCGGCCTCGATCCCGGCGACCTTCCGGCGCAGACGACCGTCCCAATCGCCCATGCTTTCGCCCGGAACGACGCGGAAGGTGAGCACGAATTCGCAATCCTTCGCGGTGATGTTGTGCGCGGTGCCGCCCGAGATCACGCCCACGTGCAGCGTCGTCCAGTGCGGCTCGAACGCCGCCGCGAGCGGTCCGGGCGCGGCCGCCCGGTTCGCGTCGTTGACCGCGTTCGCCCACTCGATCAGCTTCGCGCCCCACATGATCGCGTTGACGCCGGTGTGCATCAGCGACGAGTGGACCTCGAAGCCCCTGAAGTGAACGTCGTAGCCGATGCCGCCCTTGTGGCCGGTGATCGTCTTCATCATCGAGGGCTCGCCGATCAGCGCCGCGGCGGCGCGCGGCAGGTGCGCGACCATGTCGTCGATCATCGGCGGCGCGCCGGTGCAGCCCACTTCCTCGTCATAGCTGAGCGCGATCTGGAGCGGCCGCGTCACGCCGCGCTCCAGCGCCAGCGGCACCGCGGCGAGCGCGAGCGCATCGAACCCCTTCATGTCGCAGGTGCCGCGCCCGTAGAGCTTTCCGCCGCTCTCGACCACGGTGAACGGGTCGGTGTCCCATGCCTGTCCGTCCACCGGCACGACATCGGTATGCCCCGACAGGACGACACCGCCCTCGACCTCGGGCCCCACGTTCGCGTAAAGCGCGGCCTTCTTGCCAGTCTCGTCGTACACCCGGCGCGCCGCGACACCGTGCCCGGCAAGGTAGTCCTCCACCCAGCCGGTGAGGTCGAGATTGCTGTCCCGGCTCACCGTCGGGAACGACACGAGCCGGTCCAGGATCTCCCGCGCCGAGAGGCGTCGGCCCATCATCAGCCCCGCAGAACGAGGTGGCCGGGCGCGACTTCCTCGTAGACCGATGGTCCGGGCTCGTGCCCGACCGGGAAGATCGGCGAGGGGATCGGCTTGAAGTTCAGGTCCTTCTCGGACTTGCGCTTGCGCGGGTCCGCGATCGGGACCGCCTTCAGAAGCGCCCGCGTATATTCGTGCCGCGGATCCTCGAAGATCTGCCGCCGCGTCCCCAGTTCGACGATCCGGCCCAGATACATGACGCCGACGTGGTGCGACACGCGCTCGACCACCGCCATGTCGTGGCTGATGAACAGGATCGAGATGCCAAGCTCATGCTGCAATTCCAGCATCAGGTTCAGCACCTGCGCCTGCACGCTGACGTCGAGCGCCGAAACCGCCTCGTCGGCGATGATGAGCTTGGGCCTGAGCGCCAGCGCCCGCGCGATCGCGATCCGCTGCCTCTGGCCGCCCGACAGCTCGTGCGGATAGCGGCGCATGAAGCTGCGCGGCAGTTCCACCCGGTCGAACAGCTGCGCCACACGGTCGTTGATCTCGCTGCCCTGGGCGAGGTTGAAGTTGCGGATCGGCTCGGCCACCTGGTCGCAAAGCTGCATCTGCGGGTTGAGCGACGCGAAGGGATCCTGGAACACCATCTGCATGTCGCGCCGGGCCTTGCGAAGCTCGTCCTGCGACAGCTTGATCATGTCGCGGCCCTCGATCCAGACCTCGCCCGACAGCGGCTCCACCAGCCGCAGGATCGAGCGGCCGCAGGTCGATTTCCCGCAGCCCGATTCGCCCACGAGGCTGAGCGTCTCGCCGGTCATGATGGAGAACGACACGTCCTCGACCGCGTGGACATTGGCGACGGTGCGCCGGAAGAAGCCGCCCTTCACGGGAAACCGCGTCGTGAGGTGCTTCACGTCCAGAAGCGTCACCGGCGCCTTGATCTCGATCGGCCCCTCGACCTTCAGCTCCACCCCCATGAGCCGCATCGGCTCGGGCGCGTCCTTTCCCGTCATCTCGCCCAGCTTCGGCACCGCGGCGAGCAGCGATTTGGTGTAGTCGTGCTGCGGGTTCTCGAAGATCTCCTCGACGGTCCCCTCCTCGACCTTCTTCCCGCGGTACATGACGACCACGCGGTCGGCCATCTGCGCCACCACGGCCATGTCGTGCGTGATGAAGAGAACCGCCGTGCCCGTCTCGCGCTTCAGGCGGTCGATCAGAGCGAGAATCTCCGCCTGGATCGTCACGTCGAGCGCCGTCGTCGGCTCGTCGGCGATCAGCAGGCGGGGCGCGCAGGCCAGCGCGATCGCGATGACGACGCGCTGGCGCATGCCGCCCGACAATTCGTGCGGATACTGCGTCAGCCGCCGCTCGGGTTCGGGAATCCGCACCTGCCGCAGAAGCTCCAGCGCCCGCTCCTCGGCCTCCGCCCGGCTCATGCCCTTGTGGACGCGCAGGTGCTCCGTCAGCTGCCGCCCCACCGTGAAGACCGGGTTGAGAGAGGTCATCGGCTCCTGAAAGATCATGCCGATCTCGTTGCCACGGATCGTCCGCATGAGATGCTCGTCGGCCTTGGCCACGTCGAGCGCGTCGGCGTTCGTCGGATCGCCCTTCCGGTCGAAGATCAGCTTTCCGCCGGCGATACGCCCTCCGCCGAACTCGACGAGGCGCATCAGCGACAGGGAAGAAACAGACTTGCCGGAACCGGACTCGCCCACGACGCAGACCGTCTCGCCCGGTCCGACCTCGAAGCTGACGTCCTCGACGCCGACCACCGTGCCGTCCTTCGTCTCGAATTCCACTCTCAGATTTTCGAAACGGGCTACCGGATTGTCGAGCATGTCGGTCCTGTCTGTCGGCGAGCGCAAGGAACAGCTAGGTCCAGATTTGCCGCCCTGTCAAACGCTCGGCGCGCAAAATGCCGCTTCGAATGCCGAATATCTGACCATTCGACGAGGCATTACGCAGTTTACCTTGCGGCAACGCTTGCTTTTGCTTCTCAGTTCGGAAGAAACTCCCAAGGTACGGTTCGGATCACCGGATCGGGGACTGCAATGAAAAGAGCCGGAGTGCGGTGATATCCAGCCGAGCGACCGACCGACCAACCCAGAGCGTCGCGGAAAACGCGGTGCACGAGGCACGAGCTTGTCCAAAAGGGAAACAAACATGAAAACGAGAACAG
>CAYTBD010000149.1:0-6023 GCA_964435755.1 uncultured Rhodobacterales bacterium | reverse complement strand
GAGCATTACCTTGCCAAGGTAAGGGTCGTGAGTTCGAATCTCATCGCCCGCTCCAATTCACTTCTTCCGGACACCCAGCTGGAACCATGCGGCAGTGCCGCCGTTTCGTCCCCGTCGCATCGTGGATGCGCGATAGGATGGAAGAGGCAATGGACGCCTTCTGGTTCTGGTTCCTCGTGCTCACGCTGGTCACGGCCGTGCTCGCACTGCCGTACTGGCCATACACCCGGGACCGTTGGCTCTACAGGCGCCGGGGCTTGTGGCCCTATGCGCCGAGCGGCGCGGCGGCCGGCGTGGCGATCGGCATCCTGATCCTGTTCTGGATCGGCCTGATCGTCGTCGCCCTGCCGTGGTACCCGATGGAAGGATGACACCAATGGAGAGCTCCGATGACCGCGACTCGCCCGTCGAAGAGGGCGACATCTTTTTCCTCTACCGGCCCAAGGTGAACGAGGACGACCCGCGCGGACCCGACGACGTTCAGCGGTTCAACCTCGTCCTGCGGCCACGCGGCGGAAAGGCTGTCAGGCTCTGCGTCGTCGGCAGGAAGCACATGCCCGACGTGGATGAGCACGAACGCGTCTGGGGCTTCGTCGACATGGTCACCGACGACGAGCGCCGGATCGAGGAAGCGCTTCGCGAGGACCGCTACCGGACGAAGACCCGGGGCGAGCAGGAGCGTCCCGCCGCGCGGCCGGCCGGAGAAGGCGTCTATGCGATCACGCTCGAGGATGGTCAGATGCACTTGTCCTATGCGCTGGAGCTGCCCGAGGACCCCAGCGAGGTTCAACGCACCTTCAACATAGCCCCGGAGGCAAGCTTCGCACTATCCGTGAAGAACCCCGAGAAGGGGCAGCCGAAGAACGCCGGCCTCTCCGAGGACCAGAAGGCCGACTATCCGGAACGCCTGCAGGAGCAGTTCCGCGGTCGCCGTTTCGACCGGGAGGACGTCGATCTCCTGAACGAGGAAGGCGCGGAGTTCGTCCTCGTCGGCGCGCGGCGCGATCCTGAGGAAAGCTACGATCTCGATCTCGAGACCGAGCAGGAAGACGAGGCCAGCGCGGACGCGGTGAGGCGGCTGCGCCTGGTGAAATCGCGCCATCCCGTGGAGCCTCTTTTCGAAGGCGGGTGGGAGTGACGGCGATCGCCCGCTCAGACGACAGGGAAGCGGAACAGTTTCGGCGAAGCGCAGTTGCGGCTAGGATGGCGCCGGGTGACGGTGCCGGTTCAAGAGGTGCTCCATGTACGATCAGCGTCTGAAGGTCTTTTCCGACACTCTCCAGCTCGGCGGGCTCGTCGCCGTGGCGGGAAGCACGGCCGGTCTCTGGCTTCCGACGAGTTTCGCCATCCTGCTATGCGGGCTCGCCGTCTTCCGGATCTGCTGGCTCGAGGACAACATTCACCACGACCTGATTTCGGCCGACAGCGTGCCCGCGGGCTACCGCGCCTGCCGCGCGCGGCGGCAGAATCTCCTCGGGCGGCTCTTCGCCGATGAGGTGACGGATACCGACTGTCCCAGGCTTCTGGCGTCGCAGCTTCGCATTCAGAGCCACGCGTGGGCCGCCTTCGCCTGGTCGCTCGTGGCGGGCGCGATGCTCGCGCAGGCGACTGTCGTCGCCGTCGCGGTGGCGATCGTGGCCTTGACCATGGCGCTTCGGAATGCCGATTATTTTGCCCTCGCCCAATCCTCGGTCGCCGCCGGGCAGGCCCTTCCGAGGCACCTCATCGCCCGGCGGGGGCCGCTCGCACGGCTCGCCCACTCGTCCCGCCGATCCGACTGATCGGTCACAGTCGTCCTGACCTGTCGACGCCCCCCTTTGCAACGGCGGCACGCCTTTCTATAAGCGCGCGGTGACCCATCGGAGAGGCTCCATGCGCAAGGGCGCGATCACACGGACGACCGCTGAGACGGACATCACCGTCGAGATCGATCTCGACGGCACGGGCCGGTACGAGAACCGAACGGGCGTCGGCTTCTTCGACCACATGCTCGACCAGTTGGCCCGCCACGCGCTGATCGACATGGCCGTCCGCGCGACGGGTGATCTGCACATCGACGACCACCACACGGTCGAGGACACCGGCATCGCGCTCGGACAGGCGCTTTCGCAGGCGATGGGCGACAAGACAGGCATCCGGCGCTACGGATCGTGCCTGCTTCCGATGGACGACGCGCTGGTGCGGGCGGCGCTCGACCTGTCCGGACGGCCGCTCCTCGCCTGGAACGTCGACATGCCGACGCCGAAGATCGGGACCTTCGACACCGAACTCGTGCGCGAGTTCTTTCAGGCGTTCTCGACCCATGGCGGCATCACCCTCCATGTGGACAAGCTCCACGGCGAGAACAGCCACCACGTCGCCGAGGCGGCGTTCAAGGCGGTTGCCCGCGCGCTGCGCGACGCCCTCGAGACCGATCCCCGCAAGGCGGACTCCGTGCCCTCGACAAAGGGAACGCTCTGAGGACATGCTCACCGTCCTGATCGACTACGAGTCGGGAAATCTCCATTCGGCCGAGAAGGCGTTCCAGCGCATGGCGCGGGAGACCGGCGCGGGAGACGTGATCGTCACCTCGTCCCCCGAAGACGTCGCGCGCGCCGACAGGATCGTCCTGCCGGGCGACGGAGCCTTCCCCGCCTGCCGGAAGGCGCTGATGGATCGCGCCGGACTCTACGGGGCGATGGTCGAGGCGGTCGAGAACAGGGGGCGCCCTTTTCTCGGGATCTGCGTCGGCATGCAGCTCATGGCGACCAGAGGCCACGAATACGAACTGACGCCGGGCCTGGGGTGGATCGAGGGCGACGTCCGGAAGATCGAACCGGACGACAGGTCGCTGAAGGTGCCTCACATGGGCTGGAACGACCTTGTGATCGACCATCCCCACCCGGTTCTGGACGGGTTGAGAACCGGCGATCACGCCTATTTCGTCCATTCCTATCAGATGCTTGTCCGCGACATGGACGAGCGTCTGGCCCATTGCGACTACGGGGGCGACATCACGGCGATCGTCGGACGCGACACGATGATCGGCACCCAGTTCCATCCCGAAAAGAGCCAGGCCGCCGGGCTTCGCCTCATCGCGAACTTCCTCGGCTGGCGTCCCTGACACCGAACGGCCAGCGGCCCCGTCGGCCCGTTGTCCGCCGGAGGCCGTTGGCCGGCGGTTCGAGAAGCGCGGGCGGCGCGACCGCCTCCTCGGCGCGTCCGGCATCGGGTCTTCACTTCCCCGCCGAGACGATGCAGAACGCGGCAAATCTCAGGAAGGCCGCCGATGATCCTCTATCCCGCCATCGACCTGAAGGACGGCAACTGCGTCCGGCTCCTCCGGGGCGAGATGGAGGCCGCGACCGTGTTCAATGACGATCCGGCCTCGCAAGCCGCCGCCTTCGAGGCCGCGGGGTGCGAGTGGCTCCACCTCGTCGACCTGAACGGCGCCTTCGCCGGACAGCCGGTCAATGCCGGTGCGGTCGACGCCATCCTCGGCCGCGTCTCCGTGCCTTGCCAGCTCGGCGGCGGCATCCGCGACATGGCGACGATCGAGACGTGGCTGTCCAAGGGCCTCTCCCGCGTGATCCTCGGGACGGTCGCGGTCGAGACCCCCGCGCTCGTGCGCGAGGCCGCCCGGGCCTTTCCGGGGACGGTCGCCGTCGGCATCGACGCGCGTGGCGGCAAGGTCGCGACCAAGGGATGGGCCCATGAGACCGACGTCGACGCCACCGACCTTGCCAAGAGCTTCGAGGATGCCGGCGTCGCGGCGATCATCTATACCGACATCAATCGCGACGGGGCGATGCAGGGACCAAACGTCGAGGCGACCGAGGCCCTTGCCCGCGCCGTCACGATCCCGGTCATCGCGTCGGGCGGCGTCTCCTCACTCGACGATCTGAGGGCGCTCAGGGCGACCGGCGCGATCTCCGGCGCGATCTCCGGCCGCGCGCTCTACGACGGGGCGATCGACCTCGCCGAGGCCCTGAAGATGCTCCGCGCCTGACGCCCGATCAGTTGCCCGACGCCGCGGCGGTGAGCCTGTCGAGCGCGCCGGCCATCGTGTCACGGAAACCCGCGTCCCGAGCGATGTCGAGATCCTCGAACATCGCATCGACGCTCTCGTAGGCCAGCCAGGTCTGGCCGTCGTCATCGGCGTAGACGAGGACCCGGAGCGGCAGGACGAGACCCGCGTGGATGTCCTGCTGAAGCGCCGGCGTGCCGAGGTTCGGATTGCCGAAGATCACCAACTCCGCATCAGCGAGGTCCATGTCGACCGACGCCGCGCCCGCCCCGTGATCCACCCGCGCGAAGACCGTCGCGCCGGCGTTGCCGACGGCCGCCTCGAGGCGGTCGGCGGTCTCGGAGACGGTTCCGGCTGCGGCCACCTCCAGAATGTCCGCCGACGCCGGAATGGCCGACAGGATGACGGCAAGCGTCGCTGCGATTGATCTGACCATGTGACCTCTCCTTCTCGAACACCGGCACGCTACCGCAGAGGGACGCGGCTGTCCGCAGCCGGTTCCCGCACAGGGATCAACTTGCCGCGACCAGAGCGTTGCACCCGGCCCGCTCGCACGCGGGCGGGGCTCAGGAAAGCGGTCCGGTCTGCCAGAGCCGCACCTTGAGCGGCCCGTGCGGCACGAGCGGGCCTGCTGGCCCGAACGGAAGCGCGGTCGCCTTCGCGAGCGGCGCGTCGCTCGTCACCAGCCCGACGCGCCAGCCCGCGAAGCGCGACTTCAGAACCTCGCCCAGCGCGCCATAGAGACCGTAGAGGAGCGTCCTGTTCCCGATCCGCGACCCATAGGGCGGATTGACGATGACGAGGCCGGCCGGCCCCTCCGGCCGTGCAAGATCGCTCACCGCCCGCCGCTCGAAGGTGCAGAACCCGCCGATCCCTGCCCGCTCGGCATTCGCCCGCGCCGACGCGACGGCGCCGTCGTCGCGGTCCGATCCGACGAACCGGACACCCGGACCGGCAGCCGGACCGGACGCCCTGAGCCGCTCCCAGGCCGGCGCGTCGAAGCTCGCCAGATCCTCGAAGGCGAAGCGCCGCGCCCGCCCCGGCATCAGCCCCGCCGCGATCTCCGCCGCCTCCAGAACGAACGTTCCCGACCCGCACATCGGATCGAGCACCGGCTCCGTCCCGTCGTATCCGCAGGCCCGCAGGAACAGCGCCGCCATGGTCTCGCGCATCGGCGCCTTGCCCACGGCCTGCTTGAGACCCCGGCGATGAAGAGGCGCGCCCGAGGTGTCGACGCTCGCCGTCACCAGATTGTCGTCGATCCGCACCATCACGCGGACCGTGGCCGCCTCCGACACCGGCGCGCCCGGGTGATCCGAAATGGCCCGCGCGATCCGCTCCCGTGCGGCACCCGCATGATAGATCTTCGAGCGCCGCGTCGTGACCTCCACCCGTACCGGCACGTCCGGGCGCAGAACCCTCCCCCACGGAAACTTCCGCGCCCGCTTGTCCAGCTGGGCGAGGTGAAACGCCCGGAACTCCCCCAGCCGCGCCAGGACCCGGTTCGCGCCACGCAGGGCGAGGTTCGCCCGCCAGACCTCGGGCCAACCGCCACGGACGGTGACGCCGCCCGGCACCGCCGCGACCTGCGCGAATCCGGCCGCCCGCGCCTCCTCGGCCAGAAGCGGCTCCAGCCCCGGCGCGCCCGCCAGGAAGATCTCGAAGGTCTCGTCCATACCGCGTCCTTACCGCGCCCGCGCCGCCGCTTCGACCTGAATCCCCTTCCACCGACGGGCGTTCCGCACTAAGACGCGGCCCATGCTGAAGACCCGCGTCATCCCCTGTCTCGATGTTGCCGACGGCCGCGTGGTCAAGGGCGTGAACTTCGTCGACCTCATCGACGCGGGAGATCCCGTCGAGGCCGCCATCGCCTACAACGAGGCCGGGGCCGACGAACTTTGCTTCCTCGACATCCACGCGACGCACGAGAACCGCGGGACGATGTACGATCTCGCGACCCGCACCGCCGAGCAATGCTTCATGCCGCTCACCGTCGGGGGGGGCGTCCGCACCGTCG
>CAYTBD010000148.1:674-6025 GCA_964435755.1 uncultured Rhodobacterales bacterium | reverse complement strand
GATGGGGCTGAATTTCGGGATCGACTTCCTCGGCGGCACGACGATCCGGACCGAGTCGGCCCAGCCCGTGGACGTGGCCGAATACCGCGACGCGCTGCAGGCGCTCGACCTCGGCGACGTGGCGATCAGCGAGGTCTTCGATCCGACGTTCGGGCCCGACCAGAACGTGGCGCAGATTCGCATCCAGGCGCAGGAGGGCGAGGAGGCGATCACGCCGGAGACGATCCAGGCGGTGCAGGACGCGCTGCGGACGATCGATCCGGAGATGGAGTTTCCCCTGGTCGAGAGCGTTGGCCCGAAGGTGTCCGGCGAACTGGTCTGGACGGCGGTCCTCGCGGTCGGCGCGTCGCTCGCGGCGATCCTGATCTACATCTGGCTCCGGTTCGAATGGCAGTTCTCGGTCGGCGCGGTCGTCGCGCTGATCCATGACGTGCTCCTGACCATCGGGATCTTCTCGCTGTTCCAGATCCGCTTCGACCTCGCCACCATCGCCGCGCTGCTGACGATCGTGGGGTACTCGATCAACGACACGGTCGTGATCTTCGACCGGTTGCGCGAGAATCTCGTCAAGTACAAGAAGAAGGCGCTGCGCGACGTGATGAACCTCAGCGTGAACGAGACCCTGTCGCGCACCGTGATGACCTCGGGCACCACGCTCGTGGCGCTCATCGCGCTTCTGGTTCTCGGCGGCGACGTGATCCGCGGCTTCGTCTTCGCGATCACCTGGGGCGTCGTGGTCGGGACCTATTCGTCCGTCTTCGTGGCGAAGAACATCGTTCTGATCCTCGGCACCAAGCGCGACTGGTCGAAGCCCGACGCGGGCGCGGGCACGCAGTTCGGCAACGTCGATGCCTGACGTGCTGGCCCTGGCGCAGGGCGCGCCGGGGCTCGCGATGCTGGCGGCGCTGACCTTCTGCGCGGGGGCGGTCTACGGCTTCGCCGGTTTCGGCGCCGCGCTGCTTTTCATGCCGCTCGCCACGCTGATCGTGCCGCCGGTCGTCGCGGTCGCGGCGCTGTCGGTCGCGGCGCCCGGATCGGCGATCACCGTGCTGCCGGAAGCGTGGCGCCAGTCCGACCGCCGGGCGGCCGCGATCATGCTCGGCGCCGCCGTCGTCTTCGCCCCGGCGGGCATCTGGATCCTTCGCGTCGTCGATCCCGTGCTGATCCGCTGGGCGGTCTCCGCCATCGTCCTCGCCACGCTGGCCGCGCTGCTCACCGGCTGGCGCTACCGCGCCATGCCGGGGCCGCGCACGTGGGGCGGGGTGGGTGCGGGCGTCGGACTGATCGGCGGAGCGACGGGACTCAACGGGCCGGTTCTCGTGCTGTTCCAGCTTGCCGGAGGCGATCCCGCGGCCCGGACGCGCGCCAATGCCATCGTCGTGCTGACGCTGTCGAGCATCGCCTTCCTGCCGATTCTCGCCCTTCAGGGCGCGCTGCCGATCCCGGTCCTCCTTCTGGGCCTCGCCCTGTTCGTGCCCTATGCGCTCGGAACCCTCGTCGGCCGGCGGTTCTTCGACCCGGAGCGGGCGACGGTTTATCGCGGGATCGCCTACGGGATCATCGGCGCCGCGGGGGTTTTGGGCCTGCCGCTCTTCGGATAGGATGCGCAGTATGCGACTGAACGAGATCCAGTACACCGACGCGACGCCCGTCGACGGCTACGGGCCGGGCTACTTCCGGATCGCCGGTACGGCACATGATGCGCCGCTGGCCGTGTTGCCCTCGGGCGTCACGGGCTGGGGCGGCTACGACGACCGCGACACGCTGCTCGCCGCGGCGGGCGAGATCGACGTGCTGCTCGTCGGCACCGGCGCCGAGATCGCCCATATCCCGCGCGCCTTGCGCGATCCGCTCGAAGCGGCGGGAATCGGCGTGGAGGTCATGGCCTCGCCCGCGGCCTGCCGGACGTTCAACGTGCTGCTCTCCGAAGGGCGGCGCGTCGGCGTGGCGCTCCTGCCGGTCTGAGGAAAAGTGGCGCCGGGCCGTGGACTTCCGGGGGCGGTGCGGGAATAGTCCCCGCCGATTGAAGCGGGGGACGCGGTGGAGCTTGTCGTATCCGATCTGACCGTTACGCGCGGCGGCGTGCCGGTGCTGTCCGGCGTGTCCTTCCGCATGCGCGCGGGGGAGGTCGCGCTTCTCCGGGGGCCGAACGGATCGGGGAAGACGACACTGCTCCGGACACTGGCCGGGCTTCAGCCCGCGCTCGACGGGGAGGTGTCCCTGCCGCCGGAGGAAATCGCCTACGCCGCCCATGCCGACGGATTGAAGGCGACGCTGACGGTGGCGGAGAACCTGTCGTTCTGGGCGTCGGTCTACGGGACCGGAGCGATCGACGGAGCGCTCGAGCGGTTCCGGCTCGGCGAGCTTGCGCGCCGGCCGGCGCAGAACCTCTCGGCCGGGCAGAAGCGGCGGCTCGGGCTGGCGCGACTCCTCGTCACGGGGCGAAAGGTCTGGCTTCTGGACGAGCCCACGGTGTCGCTCGACAGCGCAAGCGTCGGGATATTCGCGGCCGCGGCGCGGGCGCATCTCGATGCGGGGGGCCTCGCGCTGATCGCGACGCATATCGACCTCGGCTTCGAGGCGCGCGAGATCGACGTCAGGGCGTTCCGGGCCACCGCGCGGCAGGGCGGGGCCTTCGACGAGGCCTTCGCGTGATCGCGCTGCTGCTGCGCGACCTGCGCCTCGCGATCCGGGCGGGCGGCGGCTTCGGCCTCGCGCTCGCCTTCTTCCTGATCGTCGTGACCCTGGTGCCGTTCGGGGTCGGACCGGACGAGGATGTCCTGTCGGTGATCGCTGCGGGGATCCTCTGGGTGGGGGCGCTGCTGGCATGTCTGCTGTCGCTCGACAGGATCTTCGCGCTGGACTGGGAGGACGGCTCGCTCGACCTGCTGGCGACGGCGCCGGTGCCCCTTGAGGGTCTTGTCGCGGTCAAGGCGCTGGCGCACTGGGTGACCACCGGGCTGCCGCTGACGCTGGCGGCGCCGGTTCTCGGTGTGCTGCTGAACCTGCCCGGGGCGGGCTACGGGACGCTGGTGCTGACGCTGGCGCTCGGGACGCCGGCGCTTTCGATGATCGGGGCCTTCGGGGCGGCGCTGACGGTGGGGCTGCGGCGCGGGGGCCTGCTCCTGTCGATCCTGGTCCTGCCGCTTTACGTGCCGACGCTGATCTTCGGGGCCGAAGCGGTGCGGCGGGCATCCGTGGGCCTGTCGTTCGAGGCGCCGGTCCTGATGCTCGCGGGGATCACGGCGGGGTCGGTGGCGCTTCTGCCGTTCGCCGCTGCGGCGGCGCTCCGCGTCAATCTGCGCTAGGGGCTGACGGGCATGTGTCTTGTGGGCGAAATCTCCGGAGATTAGATAGAGTTCATGTCGTTCTGGGAATTCGCGAACCCGCGCAAGTTCATGGCGCTGAGCGCGGCGACGAGCCCCTGGCTCTTCGCCGCTTCGCTGCTTTGCCTCGTCGTCGGCCTCGGCTGGGGCTTCTTCTTCACGCCGGACGATTTCCGGCAGGGATCGACGGTCAAGATCATCTACGTCCACGTGCCCTCGGCCATGATGGCGATCAACGCCTGGGCGATGATGCTGATCGCCTCGCTGATCTGGCTGATCCGGCGGCACCACGTCAGCGCGCTCGCCGCGAAGGCCGCGGCGCCTGTGGGCATCGTCTTCACGCTGATCGCGCTCTTCACCGGGGCGATCTGGGGCCAGCCGATGTGGGGGACGTGGTGGGCCTGGGATCCCCGGCTCACCTCGTTCCTGATCCTGTTCCTGTTCTATCTGGGATACATGGCGCTCTGGTCGGCGATCGAGGACCCGGACACGGCGGCGGACCTGACGTCGGTTCTCTGTCTCGTGGGGTCGGTCTTCGCGATCCTCAGCCGCTACGCGGTGAACTTCTGGAACCAGGGGCTGCACCAGGGCGCGACGCTGTCGCTCGATGCCGAGGAGAACATCGCGGATGTCTTCTGGTATCCGCTGCTCGTCGCGATCGCGGGCTTCATCCTGCTGTTCGTGGCGCTGGTCTTCTACCGGACACGGACCGAGATCCGCGCGCGCAGGCTCCACGCGATCGGGCTCAGGGAACGGATGGCATGATGCCCGATCTGGGAAAATACGCGGTCGAGGTGCTGTCGGCCTATGGGGTGACGATCGGACTTCTGATCGCCATCGTGGCGGTCAGCGTGATGCGCGAACGGCGCGTCAAGCGCGATCTCGAGGATGCGGAGGCGCGTCACCGTCGTGGCTAGAGTGTCGCCGCTCATGATCCTGCCGCCGGTGATCTTCGCCGGTCTCGCCGCGATGTTCTATCTCGGCATGCAGCGGGAGGACCCCAACGCGCTGCCGTCGGTGCAGATCGGCCGCGAGGCGCCGCCGATGGAGTTGACGCAACTCGGGGGCGGCGCGCCCTTCGACGACGATGCCCTGCGGCAGCCGGGCGTGAAGCTCGTGAACTACTGGGCGAGCTGGTGCGCGCCCTGCCGGGTGGAGCACCCGAACCTGACGGCGCTGGCCGAGGAAGGCATTCCGATCTACGGCATCAACTACAAGGACGATCCCGAAAAGGCGCTGGCCTTCCTTCGGGAGCTGGGCGATCCCTATGTGGCCATGGGCGCGGACGAGACCGGGCGCACCGCGATCGACTGGGGGGTCTACGGGGTGCCCGAGACCTACGTGATCGACGGCGACGGCAAGGTGGTGCTGCGCTTCGCGGGTCCGGTGACGCAGCGGAGCCTCGAGACGCAGATCCGTCCTGCGATCGAGGCGGCGTCGGAGTGACCCCGCGGGTGCCAAGCCGCTCCGGAGCGGCTTGAGCGATGCGCGTGACGTGGCGCGGCCGCGCACCCGCCGGGACCGCGCCCCCAATCACCGGCCGAAGCTCGACCGGCGGCGGTGCCCGACGGGCTCGCTCCCAGAACGCGCAAGGCGCCTAGAGCGAACCGGCTGCAGCGAGCAGAACGAAAACCAGGAAAAGGCCCAATTCGGTTACCGGAACGCTAACCGGCAAGCGAAATGTGACTGGTGTTACTCGTCCTTCCTTCTCACTCATCACGTCCCCCAGCCCGTAGGAACTCTTGCCGCGTCCGGTCGTCGATTGCGAGGATTCGTTCGGCCGCACGGGGGACTTTGCACCGCCGGGATACGATGCGGCCGCCTGCGCGGGGATGTTTCCGCGCCGGCCGCGCGATCCGGTTCAGAGCCTGTAGCCCCCTGAAACGGTTAGGATTTCGCCCGTCACGAACGCGGATTGGTCGCCGGCGAGAAACCGCACGGCCGCGGCGATGTCTTCGGGCGTTCCCGCGCGGCCGAGAGCGGTGTCCATGGCTGCGCCCGGATCGGGATCCGTCGAATGCGAGG
>CAYTBD010000148.1:0-664 GCA_964435755.1 uncultured Rhodobacterales bacterium | reverse complement strand
TTAGAAGCCCATCCGGCAAGGCGACTTGCATCCTCCCTGAGGAATGCGTCGAGGAGGTCACGTGAGCAATGACCGGCGCGGCTGCGCCCGGATCGGGATCCGTCGAATGCGAGGTCAGCGCGACGTCGCGGTCACGACAGAGATCGGCCGCGCTGCCGCGGGCGGCCCCCGTGACGGGGACCGCCCGGCGCGTCATCAGGCGGCCTTGGCGAGATTTCTCAGCACGTAGTGCAGGACGCCGCCGTTCTCGATGTATTCGATCTCGACCGCGGTATCGATCCGGCAGCGGATCTGGATCGTCTTCTCGGTTCCGTCGCCGTAGGTGATCGTGCAGGGCACGGTCTCGAGCGGCTTGATCGTGTCGAGGCCGTGGATCGAGACGGTCTCGTCGCCTGTGAGCCCGAGCGACCTGCGCGTGTCGCCGCCGGTGAACTCGAACGGGATGACACCCATGCCGACGAGGTTCGACCGGTGGATGCGCTCGAAGCTTTCCGCGATCACCGCCTTCACGCCCAGAAGCGCCGTGCCCTTGGCCGCCCAGTCGCGCGAGGAGCCGGCGCCGTACTGCTCGCCCGCGAAGATCACGAGCGGCGTGCCCTGGTCCTGCCATGCCATCGCGGCGTCGAAGATCGAGGTCTGCTGCCCGTCGGGGCCGAGCGTGTAG
>CAYTBD010000147.1:0-6029 GCA_964435755.1 uncultured Rhodobacterales bacterium | reverse complement strand
CCATTTCGTGACCGGCAGGCCCATCTCGCCGCAGAGGTCCTCCGCGCCGGTGCCCACCCGGCCCAGCGCGCCGATCACGATGACCGTGGGACGTGCCTCGCCGAGGTCGGCCCTCAACGCCGCCCGCAGCTTTCCCGCATCCTCCACCGCACGGACCGGCCCGGCGATCCCGCCCGCCTTCTGGGCCAGCCAGCACTTGAGCGCCACGGCAGCCCCGGCATAGCCCGCCCAGTAGCCGAACGCGGCGACCCGGCGCCCGGCCTCGTCCACGAGGTACTCCAGGTCGTAGAGCGTCCCGCCCCCCGCCCTGAACCGCTCCAGAAGCACCCGCCCCGCCGGCTGCCCCTTGTAGGCGTGGCCGAACATGATGTGGCGGTGGCGAAGCGGCGTGCCGTCCTCGGGGAGTTCCTTCAGGCCGAACACGATCGCGTCCTCCGGCGCCTCGGGCCACGCCCCCTCCGGCGCGATCTCCGCCCCGGCGTCGCGGTACCTCTCGGTTTCGATCACGCGGGCATGCGACTCCTCGACCGTTACCCGCATCCCCGTTCCGATCAGCGCTCGCACACCTTCGGGCGTCACGCCCACGCGCCGCTCGTTCGCCCGCGACTCGGCCCTGACCCAGAGATGCGTCATCAGAAATGCGTCCTTGCATGCGCGCGGTCGGGCGCGTCGAGATGCGGCGTCGCGTTGAACCCCGCAAGGATCGTGCCGTGCGGCATGACCTGCACCCGGTGGACCGAGGTGTTGAAGATCGGCAGGAGGACATGCGCCATCCGCGTCGGATCGAGCCTCAGAAGATGCCGCATCACCATCCCGATCACGCCGCCCGACGTCACGCAAAGCACCTTGCGCCCCGGCTCGGCGGCTTCCGCCAGCACGCCCGTCACACGGTCCTCGAAGGCGGCGAAGGTCTCGTTTCCGAGGATCTCCGCCCGGTGCCATGCTTCCATCACCTGCGGAAGAAAGATCGCGAAGTCGTCCGGCCCCGGCAAGGGAACGCCGTGCGTGTCCCGCAACGCGTTTCCGAGGTTGAAGTAATCCATCTCGTTGAGGCGCGGGTCGACGTCGGGCTCCTGACCCATCGCCTCGACTGTCCCGAGATGGCGCCGCAGACTTCCCGAAAGCACCCGGTCGAATCGCTCGCCCTGGCCGTCGAACCAGGCTCCGAGCCACTCGGCCTGCCGGCGCCCGAGATCGGAAAGCCGGTCATAGCTCTCCTCATCCGTGGCCGCGGAATTGGCCTGTCCGTGCCGGACCAGAACGATCTCGCCCATGTCGCCTCCTTTTTCCGGCGGCTTACGTCGCCCGGACCGCAGAGGCAAGGCGCGGGGTTTGCGGCGACGCATGCGGCGGGTATGAGAGACGGCGAAGGAGAACCCCATGATCCCAGTCGACGCATCGCGTTTCCTTTCCGACCTGCACGAGCTGCGACGCTTCGGCGCCGCCGGCGTGGGCAAGGGCGTCGTGCGCCCGGCCTGTTCCGAAGCCGACGTCGCCGCGCGCAGATGGCTCGCCGGGCGCATGAAGGAGGCCGGTCTGGAGCCGGTGTTCGACGGCTACGGCAATCTCTTCGGCCTGGCCGAGGGCCGGTCGCTCCTCATGGGTTCCCACTCCGACAGCCAGCCCGAGGGCGGCTGGCTCGACGGGGCCTATGGCGTCGTCTCCGCGCTCGAAATCGCTCGCGCGGCGAAGGCCGCGGGCGGCCCCGCCGTCTCCGTCGTCTCGTTTCAGGACGAGGAAGGCCGCTTCGGGGGCCTCGGCGGGAGCGAAGTCTGGACCGGCAAGGTCTCCCCTGAAGAGGCCGACGCGCGCACCGACGCCACGGGTCTTGCGCTCGGCGACGCCCGCAAGGTCTTCGACAGCCTCGCCGGGGATCCCGTCCCGCACGACCGCTTCACGGGCTTCATCGAGGCGCATATCGAGCAGGGCCCGGTCCTCGACACCTCCGGCGAGGCGGTCGGCGTCGTCACCGCGATCGTCGGCGCCCGTCAGATCGATCTGACCTTCGAGGGCCGCCAGAACCACGCGGGCACCACCCCGATGCGGCTCAGGCAGGACGCGGTCCAGGGGGTCGCCATGCTGGCCATGCGGATCGAGGAACGGCTTGCGCCCATCGTCACCCCCGACACCGTCTGGACGATCGGCCGCGTCGAGGTTCACCCAAACGCCCCCTCCATCGTACCGGGCCGGGCCTCGGTCTCGATCCAGTGGCGCGACGCGTCCCCGGAGCGGCTCGCGGACATGGAGGAGATCATCCGGGAGGCGATTTCCGAGGTCGCGGCGGCGCGGAAACTCACGGCGCGTGTCGCACCGGGCTGGGCCATGAAGATGACCCCCACCGACATGGATGCCACCCTCGCCGGGGCGCTGGCCGCCGCCGCCGAGGCCGAGGCGCCCGGCCGCTGGCGCGAGATTCCGTCCGGCGCGCTCCATGACGCCATGAACGTCGCGCGCGTGATGCCGGCGGCGATGCTCTTCGTGCCGTCGATCGGCGGGATAAGCCACGCCTTCGACGAGGACACCCGCGAGGAGGATCTCGTGACGGGCCTGCGCGTGATGGCGCGGGCCGTGGCGGGACTCGGAGCCGAGGGCTGATGGCGGGGGCCGGTCCGGACACGACCCCGCGGCGCGGTCCCCTGGTGACGCCGGCCTTCGAGCGCTTCGTCGAGCCCGCCCGTCGACGTCCGCAGATCTGGCGCCTCGTCGTGGGCTTCATCCTCGCCTTCGGCATCTACGTGGCCTGGGTGATCGGGGTTCTCGCCCTCGGCTATTACGTGCTCGCGCCGGGCGGCGATCCCGTTCTCTGGGTCTCCCGCATGGTCGAAGCCGACACGGTCGAGGGCACCCTCATCCTTCTTGCGACCTTCGGCGGCATGGCGCTCGGTCCCATGGTGGCCGCCCGGCTCTTGCACAAGCGATCCGCGGGCAGCCTCTTCGGTCCGCGCGTGCGGGTTCTGCGCGACTTCGTCATCGCAGCGGGCATCGTCTTTGCGGTGATGGGCGTCTCCATCGCCCTTTGGAGTTTCAGCTACGATGCGGTGCCGAACCTGTCCTGGACGACATGGCTCGCGGTCCTGCCGCTGACGCTTCTGGGCCTCCTCGTCCAGACCGGCGCCGAGGAAGTCCTGTTCCGCGGCTATCTCCAGAGCCAGCTCGCCGCGCGGTTCCGGTCGCCGCTTCTGTGGCTCGTCCTGCCGAGCCTCGTTTTCGGCATCGTCCATCTCGACCCTGCGACCGGCGGCGACAACACATGGCTGATCGTCGGCGCGGCGAGCATCTTCGGCCTCCTCGCGGCCGACCTCACGGCGCGCACCGGGTCGATCGGCGCCGCCTGGGGCTTCCATTTCGCGAACAACACCGTGGCCATCGCCCTCCTCGCGACCGACGGCACGATCACCGGCCTGTCCCGCTACCTCACGCCCTACACGATGGCCGAGCTCGACGGTTCGGTATTCCTCATCGGCGCCGACGTCTTCATGATGCTTCTCGCCTGGTTCCTCGTCCGCCGCGCCGTCGTGCGCTGATTGCATTTCGCCGTCCTCCGGCTTATCTCAGGCCCGACCCGCGATCCCGAAGGCTCCGCATGAACTGGATCTCCAACTACGTCCGCCCGAGGATCAACTCGCTGTTCTCCCGGCGCGAGGTGCCGGAGAACCTCTGGACGAAGTGCGACGAGTGCGGCACGATGCTGTTCCACCGCGAACTCAGCGACAATCTCAACGTCTGCACGAACTGCAATCACCACATGCAGATCCGCCCCCGCGACCGGTTCGCGGCGCTCTTCGACGGCGGCCTCTTCAATGAGGTGAAGGTGCCCGAGCCGATCGCCGATCCGCTCCAGTTCCGCGACCAGAAGCGGTATCCGGACCGGATGAAGGCGGCGCAGAAAGCCACCGGCGAACCCGAGGCGATGCTGGTGGCCGAGGGCGAGGTCGGCCGCACGCCGATCGTCGCGGCCGCTCAGGATTTCTCGTTCATGGGCGGGTCGATGGGGATGTACGTGGGCAACGCGATCATCGCCGCCGCCCAGCGCGCCGTCGAGCTCAAGCGCCCTCTCGTGCTGTTCTCGGCCGCGGGCGGTGCGCGGATGCAGGAGGGAATCCTGTCGCTGATGCAGATGCCGCGCACGACTGTCGCGCTCGAGATGGTGAAGGAAGCGGGCCTCCCCTACATCGTGGTCCTCACGCACCCGACGACGGGCGGTGTGACTGCGTCCTACGCCATGTTGGGCGACGTCCACATCGCCGAGCCGAACGCGCTCATCTGCTTCGCCGGACCCCGCGTGATCGAACAGACGATCCGCGAAAAGCTCCCCGAGGGCTTTCAACGGGCCGAGTATCTTCTCGATCACGGCATGCTCGACCGCGTGACGCACCGGAAGGACATGAAGCACGAGCTGGTCACGATCCTCCGGATACTGCTGAAGCAGTCCCCCGCCGTCCGCGGTGACCTGCCTCCGCCGGAGCCGGCCGGCGCCGAACCTGCGCAGGCCGAAGAGCAGTCGGTCAAGACCGCAGACGCGTCCTGATCCGCGTCAAGCGCCACCCGACGTCCCGACACACCCGATCTCCGAGCGCGCGATGAGCACCATCGAAAAGACCTCCGACATTCTTCTCGAGCGGATGACGTCGCTTCATCCCAAGCTCATCGACCTGACGCTGGACCGGGTCTGGCGGCTTCTCGACGCGCTCGGTCACCCGGAGCGGAAGATACCGCCGGTGATCCACGTCGCCGGCACCAATGGCAAGGGCTCGACAGTGGCGATGCTGCGTGCCGGGCTGGAGGGCGCGGGCGAGACCTGCCACGCCTATACCTCGCCCCACCTCGCGCGCTTCCACGAGCGCATCCGCGTCGCGGGCGAGCTGATCTCCGAGGAGGCGTTCATCAAGGTGCTCGACGAATGCTGGGAGGCGAACGACCGGCGCGAGATCACCTTCTTCGAGATCACGACCGTCGCGGCGATTCTGGCCTTCGCGCGCGCACCGGCGGACTGGACGCTTCTGGAAGTCGGCCTCGGCGGGCGCCTCGACGCGACGAACGTGATCGAGACCCCGAAGATGACGGTCATCACGCCGGTCGACTACGACCATCAGCAGTATCTTGGCGAAACCCTCGCCCAGATCGCCTTCGAGAAGGCCGGCATCCTCAAGCGCGGGGTGCCCTGCGTCGTCGGCCCGCAGCATGACGCCGCGCTCGAGGTGATCGAGCGGCAGGCCGGGAAGGTCGGCGCGCCGCTCCTCGTCCATGGCCAGCACTGGCACGCCGTGGAGGAACGCGGACGGCTGATCTTTCAGGACGACCACGGCCTTCTGGACCTGCCCGCGCCAAACCTGCCGGGGCCGCACCAATTCCTCAACGCCGGGGCGGCGCTCGCCGCGCTTCGCCACCTGGGATACGGCGAAGCGGCCTGTGAGGCGGCCGTGACGACGGCGGTCTGGCCCGCCCGGATGCAGCGTCTGCGGCACGGACCGCTGGTCGATCTGGCCGGCTCGGCCGAGCTCTGGCTCGACGGCGGTCACAACCCGGCCGCCGGAAAGGTCGTCGCGGAGACGCTCCGCCGCATGCCGGCGCGGCCGACGCATCTGATCTGCGGCATGCTCAAGACCAAGGATCCTGCCGGCTTTCTCGCGCCGCTTCGCGACGTGGCGGAAAGCCTGACCTCGATCGCGATTCCCGGCGAGACGGCCACTCTTCCGGCCGAGGACACCGCCGCCGCCGGCGAAAGAGCGGGGTTCGCGGAATGCATCGCAGAAAGCCCCGCCGAAGCGATCCGCGCGATCGTCGCGGACGATCCCGATGGCCGCATCCTGATCTGCGGCTCGCTCTACCTCGCCGGCAGCGTTCTGAGAGAGAACGGCTAACACCGGTCCCCGACCGCCTGTGCTCAGTCGCTCAGGTGGTCCGTCGTGAACAGGTAGTCACCGCCGCCCGCGCCCGCGTGGCAGGCGATGCATCCCTGATCGGCACCCTTCGCCACCCGTCCGGCGAGGGGAACGCCATCGGCATTTGCGTCGAGCGACCCGTCGGCG
>CAYTBD010000146.1:0-6034 GCA_964435755.1 uncultured Rhodobacterales bacterium | reverse complement strand
TCGATGATCGTGCCATTCCGCGGTGCGAGCACCCGGGCCCGGTCCAGATCGCGTCGCGCCTGGTCCACGGCAGCTTCCGCCGCGGCGAGATCGGCCGAGGCCACGGCGATCTCCACCTGCTGGCCGTCCGGTCCGGGTTGATACCGTGTCAGCGATGCCTGCAGCCGCTCCAGATCGGCGCGGGCGGTATTGGCGGCGCGTTCGGCCCCCTCGAGGTTCGCCTGCGTCGTCGCTCCGCGGTCCAAGAGGCTCGTCACCCGCGCCAGTTCCCTCTCGGCCGCCGCAAGCGTCGCCTCGGCGCCGCGGATCTGCGCGCGAAGCTCGGCTTCCGTCGCCTCGATCTGAACCCGCGCCTGGGCGAGCGCAGCGCGCCGGATCGCCAGCGTGCTTTCGGCGCTGGTCAGGGCGGATTCGTAGAGCGCGAGACTGTCGAGCACAGCCAGCACATCGCCCGTCGTAACGGTGTCGCCTTCGGCGACCAGGATCCGGTCGATGCGCGCGTCGCCTGCCCCCTGCGGCAGGGCCACGGAGACGATACCACCGGCGGGTTGCAGGCGGCCCAGAGCGACAACGTCACCTACAGCCATCGCGGCGACGCGCTCCGGGGACGGGATCCGGTCTACCGGCAGCGCGATCGGCTGCCGGGCACCGGCGCCGGGCTCGAGCCTCGTCCAGTCGAAGACGGCGCGCAGGGCCGGTCCCTGGAAGTAAAGACCGATGACACCGCCAGCGACGAGGAGCAGCACCACCATGAGCACCCTCAGCGGCCACCCCGGTCGCCATCGCGGGGATTGCTTCGACGACGACCGATCCTTGCCGTTGTCGAGCAGCGGAAGACCCGCCGGCGGGGCTGCATCGGGGGCGTGCGTGTCACCTCCTGACATCGGGATCTTCCTTCATCCTCCTGAGCGATCGGCGCCCGTTCGCGGGCAGATCGCCAACCAGATATCTGACGGGGTTCCACGCTTTCGCGACCGGCGACCGAAACCGTCACCATCCAGGGAACAGCAAGGAGCGGCGCTCGCGGTCGGTGAACTGGGCCGAGCGCCGCGTGCCAGGACGACGCTCAGCCGCGCGCCTTCGCAAGGGCCTGTATTTCCTCCCGTGTCGCAGCCCCGTCGCCGTTCTTGTCGAGGCGGTCGAACGCCTTTCCGTAGGCACCGGTGCGCACGATGATCGCGGCACGGCCCAGATTGTCTTCCGCGTTGAGTTTCATCAACAACTCGAACTCGCTCAGATACAGCATCCCGTCATTGTTGGTATCCGCCTGTAGAAAGTTCGCGATCATCTCCTGCCGTTCAGCGCCCGACATGCTTTGCGCATGGGCCGCAGAGACGGGAATGGTGGAAAGGACGGCAACGGCCATCAGGGTCCTGATGATTGGTTTCATGAGCATCTCCAATTCGTTTCGAGAGTGATGCGGTGGGATCTGACTGCCAGCCCCATGCCGCCTTGGGATCAGCGGCAGGCGACAGTTGCGCCGGTGGAATCGGTGCAGGTTACCGCGCGCGAACCGCCGGCGCCCCGGGTCCAGCCGCCTTCCACGGTTGCGGACTGGCCCTCGGTGCCCGAGTAGGTACCGTCGCGGTTGTAGGTGCCATTCTCGAGCGACGATGCGCCGCTGTAGGCGCCGCGATCGCCCGATGCATCGGTCGACCGCGTGCCGGTCACGTTGCCATCGGCGTCCAGTTCGAGGGTACGGCGGCTGCTGAAGAAGCCGTTGTCACCGCTGAACTCGGCGCCGGATTGACCCAAGAACGAACCATCCGAACTCCAGCTTGCCGAGCCGCCGCGGCATCCGTTGCCGGTCTGGCCGGCAACGCAGCCGCCGCGTCCGGCGCCCCCGTTCCCCTGGTCGTCAATGGTAAGACCGCCGCGCCGGAAGGCGCCGGCGCCCTCGCCGTTGGACACAAAGCCGCGGGTCCGCCCCGCGACGCCGCTCTCGCTCACCGCGACGCCGCGGCGAATGTCAAGCATCTGCGCCTCCGCCGGGATGGCGGAGACGCCCAGGGTGAGCACGGTGCCGGCGACGATTGCCAGGACCGACGCCGTGGGGATCGCGTTCCATCGACCGATGACTAAGCTGTTCATGTCTGTTCTCCTTCTGGTAGTGCTGCTGCTTGTGATGATCTCGGGCTTGCCCTCGCTGGGGCTTCAGGATGCGGGCACATCGATTTCCGAGCGGGTCAGCACCCCGTCCGCGTTTCGATCTGCCTGCTCGAACAGGGGAAGCGGCCCGTCCAGGAATTCGCTCTGGCTGATCCGGCCATCGCCGTTCGTGTCGAGATGGGCGATCTCCGCCAACTGCGTTCTGGCGCGGCGGGCAGCGAGGCGGGGGAAGTCGTCGTCCCCCAGATAGCCATCGCCGTTGCGGTCGATCTGCGTCCAGCGCACAGCCCGAACATTGCGGAACTCAGCGCGCGATATGACGCCGTCGCCATCGATGTCGATCCTGTCGAAATTGGCCAGGAGCGCTTGCATCGGGTCCTGCGACTGCGCCAAGGCGGGAAACGCGGCAAACGACACGGCGGTGACGAGAAGGGCGGCGCGCAACATCTATCTGACCTCCGGAAACGAGACGCGGTGGGCGTTCGTCGCAACGAACGAAGGTCGCAAACGGAGCACCTCGGCATCGCTGTCGATGCAAGGGACGTGCAGGCGCGACATTTCAAGAGTGTTTCAGATGCCCGCCCATTTGTGTCAAACCATGTCACGGGACGCCTACTGCAACATCCTGCAACACCTCGGCGCTGCCCATGAGACCGCAACGTGGCACAGTCGACGGCATGAGCGACAAACCGGACCGAGTGATCGTCGTCGACGACGACCCTGAACTCCGCGCGCTGCTGCGCCGGTTCCTGACCGGACACGGCTTCGACACGCGCGCGGTGGACGGTGGCACAGCACTCGACAGAGAGCTGTCGCGGACCCCGGCGGATGCCATCGTTCTCGACCTCATGATGTCGGGCGAAGACGGGCTCGCCATCTGCAGGCGCCTTCGCGCCTCGGGCGACATGACGCCGATCGTCATGCTGACGGCACGTGGCGATCCGATCGACCGCATCATCGGTCTCGAGACCGGCGCGGACGACTACTTGCCCAAACCGTTCGAGCCTCGCGAACTGGTGGCCCGACTGTCGGCGGTGCTGCGACGCACGCGGGCGCAGAGCGGTGTGCTGACGGACGACATCGCCACGGTCGGGTCGCTCGAGATCAATCTCTCGACCCGAACGGTGACGCGCGGCGGCGCATCGCTCAAGCTGTCAAGCCGGGAGTTCGCCTTGCTCGCGGCCCTCGTGGGCAGCCGCGGGCGCCCGCTCAGCCGGGCCCAGCTCATCGACCGCGCGCTTGGGCGCGACGCCGAGGTCACGGACCGGGCGGTGGATGTGCAGATCGCGCGGCTGCGGCGCGCCATCGGCGACCGGGCCGAGGCGCCCGAACTGATCAAGACGGTCTGGGGCGTGGGCTACGTGCTGGTGTCCGACAATGCTTGACTCTCTGCTGAAACAGAACATCGCGGTCCTTGCCGCGGCCATCCTCGGCGCGCTGCTGGTGTCGGCCGTGCTGATCGCGGGGCTCGTTCTGCGCCCCCAGATCGAACGGTCGGCCGCGGACACGGCACAGATGATCCGAAGTCTGGAGCTGTCCTTCGGACAGATGGACCCGTTCCAGCAGATCCACTTCGCCGAGGCCCTGCGCGCGGGCGATGCGCCCGACGTTCTGGTCGCCGAAACCGCGCCGGACGACGCAAACATGCAGCGCAGCTGGCTGTCTCGGTACTTCCTGCGGGTCTTGTCGGACTGGCATGGAATCCCGGCGTCCGACGTTCTCGTCGATAGCCAGGGCCGTGTCTGGGCTCGCATGGCCACGGCAGATCAGCCCTATTGGGTCTCGCTCAGGGCCTTGCCCGCAACCCATCCGGTTACCGGTCTCGCCTTTGCGTCCGGGATCGCCCTGCTGGCCGCTCTCGTCGGCGGGATCGCGTTGCAACGACGGATCGCCCTGCCGCTGAAGCGCCTCGAGGACGCTGTCGGCCGCATGTCCGATCCGTCCGATGCCTATGACAGCGATATCGCGCGTCCCCGGGAAATCGCCGCCGTCTCCCGCGCCCTGACGGGCATGTCGGAGCGCCTTCAGGCGGCAGAGGCCGACCGGGCGCTGATGCTGGCCGGGGTCAGTCACGACCTGCGCACGCCGCTGACGAAGCTGCGGCTGACCCTGGCGATGCTGAAGGATGCCGACCCCGAACTCGTCGCCGGGGCGGAGCGCAACGTGATCCGCATCGAAGCCATGCTCGGCCAGTTCCTCGAGTTCGCCCGTGGGTTCGAGGCGGAAGAGACGCGGGCGGTTCCGCTGCGGTCCCTGTTGCAGCAGGCGATCGGGTCGTGTGCGGAGCCAGCGGCCGTCGCGGTCGATGCGCCGGCGGATGTCGTGATCCGGGCCAAGGAGGCGGCCCTGCTGCGCGCCCTGGACAACCTGCTGACCAATGCCCTGAGGCATGGCAAGCCTCCGATCGCGCTCTGCGCCCGGACGAGAGACGGGGACCTCACGATCGACGTCAGGGATTCGGGGCATGGCCTCTCGCCCGAGGACGCGCGGGACCTGATGCGCCCGTTCGCACGGGGAAACGCCGCGCGCGCCGAAGCGGGAACCGGTCTTGGTTTGGCCATCGTAGATCAGGTGGCCAAGGCCCACGGAGGGGATGTGGAATTCGAACAGGACGCGGTGTCATTTACGGCCCGCCTGCGCATTCCGCACGCGGTCGTTTCTTCAGCGTGACTTGGGCCGCCTGGCCGGGCTGCCCGCTGGACGTATTGCGGCCGGAGAAGACATGCCAGTTGGACACGAGAAATGTTGCGTCGTTCGCCCTGACGAAGAAGCCGGTAGCGGGCTGAAGATCTTGGCCGTTCACTTGTGACACAAGGCGGACCGTAAAAGCAGATCTCAACCCGCATTCCCCAAGTAATCCGCTGATTTCGCTGTCCTGGCCATGGTATTTTCTATATAAATCATGGTGTTGAAGGCTACGAGAGGTTTGTTTCATGGATCACCCGGAGGGTGCGGGTTCGCAGCGGGCAGATCGGGTGGATTTCGACCCTCGCGTGCGGCTGGAATTTCGCGGCACGCAGCTCAGTTCGGACGGCGGCCTTCTGGTAATGCGCGAGCTGGATGACGCGCTCGGGCTGTCCGATCTGGCGGCAGTGGCGCTGCGCGATCCCCGTCGCGGCAAGAACACCGTCCATCGGCTCGACGGCCTGTTCCGGCAATCAGTATTTGGGCGGCTGGCCGGATACGAGGACGTCAACGACGCCGACCGGCTGGCCCTCGATCCGGTCATGCGCCAGGTTGTCGGTGGTCGGGCTGTCGATGCGCAAGCGGCCTCGGCCTCGCAGATGGGGCGGTTCGAGACCGAGACGCTGGCTTTGGCCGAGAACCGGGCGGCGCTGGCCGACCTGAACGGGCAATGGATCGACCGCTTCCATGACCGTAACGGGTTGAAGTACATCGTGCTGGACATGGACAGCTCGGTCAGCCCCACCCATGGCGACCAGGAAGGGTCCGCTTGGAACGGGCATTTCGACTGCACCTGCTACCACCCGAACTTCCTCTTCAACCAGTTCGGAATGCTGGAACGCTGTGCCCTGCGGCATGGCAACGTCCACAGCGCCGACAACTGGCGGGACGTCCTCGACCCCGTCATCGCCCGATATGCTGGCCGCGACCGTGGGGCCCGCTTCTTCCGGGCGGATGCCGCCTATGCAGTCCCCGCGATCTACGAACGGCTGGAAGACGCAGGCTACTTTTACGCCATCCGGCTGCCTGCCAACAACGTCTTGCGCGAGAAGATCGCGCACCGGCTGACGCGCCCTGTGGGGCGGCCGTCGCTGACCAAGGTCAAGCGGTTCTTCGAGGACTTCGAGTATCAGGCGCAAAGTTGGGAGGACGAGCGCCGGGTGATCGCCAAGATCGAGTGGCACCCGGGCGAGTTGTTCCCCCGTGTGGGTTTCATCGTCACCAACCTGCCGATGGACCC
>CAYTBD010000145.1:1380-6064 GCA_964435755.1 uncultured Rhodobacterales bacterium | reverse complement strand
CCCTCCGGCGCGGCCTCATCCTCGGCGGTACCCGCGTTCACGACTGGTTCCTTTCCCACGGCGCCATCGACCGCGTCCATCTCACCGTCGAGCCCGTTGCCTTCGGCACGGGCCTGCCGCTGTTTTCCGGTCTGAGCGGGCCGGCCGGAGAGGTGCTTGCCAAAGCCGGGTTCCGCGTCGAGACCGAGCGCGTGCTGAACGCCGCGGGCTCCCGGCATTCGGTCTGGACGCCCGGCTGAGGTCCTCGCGGCTGATGTGGCCGACCCGGCGCTGGCGGACGGCCCCTTGCAGCCGCATTGCGCTCTGAAGGGACCCATGGCAGGCTCGGTCCATGATCCGCGCCGCGCTCCTCTTCATCGCCGTCTCCGCCGCACCGGCGGGTGCCTATACGCTGGCGGACCGTCCTGTCGTCGAGCCGGGGCCGGGCCGGTCCTTCATCGTGCCGTTCACCGATCAGGCGGGTGTCTCGTGGTTCTGGTGCGCCGCGGCCGACCACGCCCGTCGGAACCTCGGCGCGGCGCGCTCCGACAGGATCTGGCGCCTCTCCGCGCCGCCCCGGCGCGGCGGGGAGGGCATTCGCTTCTCGCTTTCGCCGGACGGGGCGGCCGGCACCACGGGCCTCGTCATGCTCGGCCCCGACGACGGCGCGATCTCCGTCGCCCACGGCCTTGCCATCTGCGCCGCGATCCGCGGGTTCGAGGACTGATGCAGACGACCTTCACGGTCGACACCCGCGGTCCGGGGCTCCACGAGGTCACGCGAGAGATCGCAAGCTGGGTCCGGGGCAGCGGTCTCCTGACCCTTTTCGTTCGCCACACCTCCTGCTCCCTCCTGATCCAGGAGAACGCCGACCCGGACGTGCAGCGCGATCTTCAGGCCTTCTTCCGCCGCCTCGTGCCGCCGGCCGACGATCCGTCGATGGACTACCTCGCGCACACGACCGAGGGGCCCGACGACATGCCGGCCCATATCAAGGCGTCGATGATGCCGGTGAGCCTGTCGATCCCGGTGACCGACGGACGCCTCGCCCTCGGAACGTGGCAGGGGATCTACCTGTTCGAGCATCGAGAGCGCCCGCGCCGGCGCGAGATCGCCGCGCATCTCGCCTGACGCGCAGCCACGCGCTCTCCGGCGCGAGCGATGCGGTTTCCGGAAAACCCAACATCCGGTACGGGCGATTTCCCCCTACCCAAGCTTTCGCGGCTCTCCTATAGTGGCTGTGGATAAAAAGGGGCTGGGACCGAGGGGAAGAGCATGCGCTGTCCGTTTTGCGGAAACATCGACACGCAGGTCAAGGATTCGCGGCCTGCCGAGGATCATGTGGCGATCCGCCGGCGCCGCTTCTGTCCTGCCTGCGGCGGGCGCTTCACCACCTACGAACGCGTGCAGCTTCGCGACCTCGTCGTCATCAAGTCGAGCGGGCGACGCGAGGACTTCGACCGCGACAAGCTCGAACGGTCGATCCGCATCGCGCTCCAGAAGCGCCCCGTCGAGCACGAACGGATGGAGCAGATGGTCTCCGGCATCGTCCGGCGGCTTGAATCGATGGGCGAGACGGACATCCCGTCGAAGACCATCGGCGAGATCGTGATGGAAAGCCTCGCCCGGATCGACACCGTCGCCTACGTGAGATTCGCGAGCGTCTACAAGAACTTCCAGGCAGCCGACGACTTCGACAAGTTCGTGAGCGAGCTTCGTCCCAAGGACGCGCCGGAAGGGTGAGCGACACCGCCAGCGACCGGCGGTTCATGGCGCTCGCCCTTGCGCTCGGCGAGCGCAATCTCGGACAGGTCTGGCCCAACCCCGCCGTGGGCTGCGTGATCGTGCGGGAGGGCCGGATCGTCGGCCGCGGCTGGACGCAACCCGGCGGCCGTCCCCATGCCGAAACGATGGCGCTCGCCGTGGCAGGTGAGGCGGCGCGGGGCGCCACGGCCTATGTCTCGCTCGAACCCTGCGCGCATCACGGCCGGACGCCGCCGTGCGCGGAGGCGCTTGTCGGGGCGGGCGTCGGGCGGGTCGTCACCGCGCTCGAAGATCCCGACCCCCGGGTGGCGGGCTCCGGGCACAGGCGGCTCGAGGAAAGCGGCGTTTCCGTCGCGACCGGTGTGCTGGAAGCCGAGGCGCGGCGCAGTCACGCGGGCTTTCTCTCCCGCGTCGGGAAGGGCCGGCCGTTTCTCACGCTCAAGCTCGCCCTGACCCTTGATGGACGGATCGCGACGGCGACAGGCGAAAGCCGCTGGATCACCGGCCCCGAGGCGCGGCGGCGCGTCCACGCGATGCGGCTGCGCCACGACGCGGTGCTCGTGGGCGGCGGGACCGCCAGGGCGGACGATCCGACGCTGACCGTTCGCGACCTCGGCGCGCGCCGCCAGCCCGTCCGCGTCGTCGCGACCCGGCGGCTGAACCTGCCGCGCGAGAGCCGCCTGACCCGGACGGTGGACGAGGCGCCGCTCTGGCTCGTCCACGATCCCGCGGCGGTCGCTGCGGAAGAACGCGAGGCATGGGACGCGGCCGGCGCGCGTCTCGTCGCCTGCGCGACGGGCTCCGACGGTCAGCTCGATCCGGTGTCGGCGATGGCCGCTCTCGCCGAGGCGGGGCTGACACGGGTGTTCTGCGAAGGGGGCGGAGCCCTCGCGGCCTCGCTCCTCGGAGCGGGGCTCGTCGATGAACTCGTCGTCTTCGGCGCCGGCCTCGTCATCGGCGCGGAAGGCCGCCCCGGCATCGCCGCGCTCGGACTCGAGCACCTGGCTGAGGCGCGGCGGTTTCGCCTCGCCTCGGTCGAAACGGTCGGCGAGGACGTCCTCCACCGCTGGCGCGCGGACTAACGCGGCAGGACCGTCGCCCGGAGGCCCTGGAGCCTGGCGAGAAGGCCGCGCGGCGCGGGCGGCAGGTCGCCAGAGGCGAGCCGGTCGACGATCACCTCCGGGGGACAGGGGCGTCCGCTCAGCGGGTCGTGATAGCGCGGATAGCCGATCAGCGCGGCGTGGACGAGGCCCGCACGCGTCGGGCGCGCGGTGCGACGGCCCGGCACCGGGGCGAGGTCGCGCGTGAGGCCCCAGCCGGAATAGAACGGGACGCCGGCGCAGGTGACGGGCACGCCCCGGAGCAGCGCCTCGAAGCCCATGAGCGATGTGATCGTCCAGACATCGGCCGCCCGAGCGAGAAGGGCGGACGGATCGGCGTCGCGCAGGATCACGTCCGCGTATCGGCGCGCCTCGTCGTCGGGCACGCGTCCCGCGCGCAGACCGGCCTCGACGTCGGGATGCGGCTTGTAGAGGATCGGCCGGTCGGGGTTCTCCGCGCGGACGAGACGCAGGAGGTCGAGGTTCGTGCGGACGTCCGATGCGCCGAGGCGGACCGATGCGTCGTCCTCGACCTGACCGGGGACGAGGATCGCGCCCTGCGGCACGTCGGCCGCCATGTCGCGCCCGACGTTGTATTTCGACAAGCCGAAGGTCTGGATGCGGGCGATGAGGGCCTCCGCACGCCGGATTTCCGCATCGGGGAGAGCGGTCGAGGCGGCGACGAGATGCTCCAGCCGGCTCTCGGACGCGGGATCGTAGTAGATGCCGAGGTCGTCGAGCGCGAGCGAGAGCGGCGGGACGAGCCGCGCGCCGAGGCCGCGCGACCGCAGGAAGCCGTCTTCCATGCGCAGCACCGGGCGCGCGGCCGGGGCGCTGCCCCAGACCACGTGCCGCCGCCCCGTCTTCCCGGCGATCGCCGCGGCCCTGGCCGGTCCGGCGAAGCGGACGTCCCGCCCCAGCGCGGCGCGAACCTGCGGCCGCTTCCAGAGCCGCATTCCGCTCGCGACATAGCCCGGCGCATCCTCCCGCGCCGCGCGGGCAAGCGCCTCCTCGGCGGAAATCGCATCCTCCAGCGCGCAGAGCCGGTCCCGGTGCGGGTCGTACCAGAGCGGCGCCACGATCATCGCCGCGGCGAAGAGTTGCGCGCGGGTGAGCGGGCGGCGATAGCGCGTGATCGGGCCCCGGTCGTCGGTCAATCCGCGCCCGGCATAGAACGGTGTGCCGAGCACGCGGGGCCGGTGTCCCGCGAAGATCGCGTCGAAGCCGAGCGCCGCGCCAACGGTGTAGACGGCGACCGCGCCGTCTAGAAGATCACGGACGGCGGGCGATCCGTCGACCAGCGCGACGCGGCCCGTGGCATCCGCCGCCCCGACCTGTCCGCCGGCCGCGCCGGCCCGGACGAGAACGCGGGCGCCCGGGTTCTCGTCCTGCGCAAGGAAGACGAGTTCCTGAATGTCGTTCTTGCGCGCCGCCTCGGCCGGTTCGTCGAGGACGAGCGCGTAGCCCGGCTCGGGGGGCGCGTCCGGCGGCGCGGGCGTCGCGGGGTCGGTCGCGAGCCCCGCGTGCCGCATCCGCTCGACGGCATCGCGCGCGCGGGCGAGAAGCGCCGCGTCATCGATGGCTTCTTCGTCGAGATGCCGGTCGAGCGATCGTCCGAGCCGCCCGTCGCCGCCCGGATCGAGGCGCAGCCCGGCGACCCGTCGCGGATCGCCGAGGTGAAGCGGAAAGAGGCCGATCTCGCCCGTGGCGGCGGGTGCCTCGCGCCAGAGCGCCCGACGCGCGCCGTCGCCGTCCGGCACGATGTCCCAGCCCGCGAGCTCGAGGATGCGTCGGACGCGCGGGGCGTCCGGCACCGGGTCGGGCAGGATCAGGCGACGGTC
>CAYTBD010000145.1:0-1370 GCA_964435755.1 uncultured Rhodobacterales bacterium | reverse complement strand
GGTCGGCCGCCGTGTCCGCCGCCACCTCAGAGATTGGACAGGTTCGCGATCGCGCCCGCCGTGCTGACCGGGCCGGTGAGCGCCGATATGACCTTGCTGAACTGAGTGTAGGGCGCCTCGGTCACGTAGACCGTGTCGCCGTCCCGGATCGCGAAGTCGCGGGCGAGGAACATGCCGTTGGGCTCGGTGAGGTCGAGCACGTAGACGAGCCGTTGCGCGCCGATCAGGTCGTCGCGTCCCAGAAGCTGGTTGGCGATCTCGGCCGGCTCGTTGCGGAACACGAAGACGCCGGTCGGATCGGCGAGGTTGGGGTTCAGCCCGCCCACGCGCGCGATCGCCTCGATGGCCGAGATCGACTGCGTGTCGAAGGGCACCTTGTTCTGGGCGCCCGTCGCGCCCAGCGCGGTGAAGGACCGGGTGTCGGCCTCGACGAGGATCCGGTCGCCGGCGCGCAGCGCGACGTCGAGCGCGGGGTTCTCGTAGAGGTCCTGGAGCCAGACGCGGCCCTGCTGGTTGCCGCGGGTGACGGTCACCTGGGCGATCTCGGGCTCGATCGTGACGCCGCCCGCCGCGGCGAGCATCGCCGTCAGCGTCCGGGTGGGCCGTTCGATCGGATAGACGCCCTGGCCGCCGACGCCGCCGATCAGCGACACGGTCGCGCCGTCGCCGGCGACGCGGGTGACGAGCACCTGCGGATCGGGGGTCTGCTCGGCGAGGCGGTCGGTGATGAGCCGCCGGATCGCCTCGGTCGTGTTGCCCGCCGCGCGGATGCGGCCCGCGTAGGGGACGAAGATGAAGCCGGAGCCGTCGACCTGCACTTCTTCGAGCACCGTCGCGCCCGCTTCCGAGCCCGAGAGAAGGCCGGTTTCGACATTCTCCCAGATGCGCAGGCCGAGCGTGTCGCCCGGCTGGATCGTGTCGGAGCCGACCACGCCGGCTGTGAGGAACCCTTCGCTGAACCCCAGCGCGGGCACCACGGAGGTATAGCGGGTGACGCGGTCATTGACCGACACCACGAAGGCGTCGCCCTGTCTCTGGACGGAGCCTGCGAATATCTCGCCCTTGGTCGGGCCGGACCGGGGCAGGCCGCAGGAGGCGACCATCCCCGTAATGAGAGCAAGGGCGATGAACTTCGCCCCGCGCGAACCGGTGAAAATCACTGCTCGGTCTCCTCGACCTGTTTGTGCCTGCCTCAGCTTTTTTATGCAAACTATCGGAATCCCCCGGCTTTCGCCAGCGCGGAGCTATCCGACGAGGCGCAACTGTTGCGAAGCTGCCGCGTCCTCTCCGGCCCGCCTGTCGTAGGGATCGCGAGGATCGAGCATCATGTCGACGACATGTCGTAGGAGACGCGCCCGCCCACGCAACGA
>CAYTBD010000144.1:0-6074 GCA_964435755.1 uncultured Rhodobacterales bacterium | reverse complement strand
CGGTGCAGGTGTGCGCCGATGTCGCGGAGAAATAGGCGCGCCCGTAGCCGCCCGTCGCGAGCACCGTCATCTTCGCGTTGAAGACGTGGATCGTGCCGTCGTCGAGCTTCCACGCGACGACGCCCTGGCACTCTCCGTCCTCGGACATGATGAGGTCGATCGCGAAGTATTCGATATAGAACTCGGCGTTGTTCTTGAGCGACTGACCGTAGAGCGTATGGAGGATCGCGTGGCCGGTGCGGTCGGCCGCCGCGCAGGTTCGCTGCACCGGCGGGCCTTCGCCGAACTGTGTCGTATGGCCGCCGAACGGGCGCTGATAGATCTTGCCGTCTTCGGTGCGCGAAAACGGTACGCCGTAGTGCTCCAGTTCGTAGACCGCCTTGGGCGCCTCGCGGGCGAGGTACTCCATCGCGTCGACGTCGCCCAGCCAGTCCGACCCCTTCACGGTGTCGTACATGTGCCACTGCCAGTCGTCCGGTCCCATGTTGCCGAGCGACGCGGCGATGCCCCCCTGCGCGGCCACCGTGTGGCTCCGCGTCGGGAACACCTTGGTGATGCAGGCCGTCCTCAGCCCCCGCTCGGCCATGCCGAGGGTCGCGCGGAGGCCGGAGCCGCCCGCGCCCACCACCACGACGTCATAGGTATGCGTCTCGTAGTCGTATGCAGCCATTCGTTCCTGCTCCTCAAAGGGCGATGCGGGCGATCGCGAAAAGCCCCGTCGCCGCCGCCGCGTAGCTTACGCAGATCATTGCGATGATCAGAACCTTGCGGGTCAGCCCGTCGGTGTAGTCTTCGATGAGCACCTGCACGCCGTTCTTGAAATGCATGAAGCCCACGACAAGAGTTAGGGCCGCGACAATCGCTGGGAAGGGCCGCGTGTAGTAGGCGTAGACCTCTTCGTACGGCGCGCCGAGCATCGGTCCGAAGGTGAAAACGAAGAGCGGCACCAGAATGAGCAGCGCGACCGAACTCTTCGTCATGCCCCAGAAATGCTCGGTCCCGGACTTCGCCGACCCGAGGCCCGCCGCGCGCTTTCGATCCGTTACATATGCCATCGGTGCCTCCTCAGATCACGAGCGCGGTGATGATCGTCAGGACCGCCGATCCGCCGAACGCCGCCCAGCCCATCTTTTCCGCCGTATCGACATCAAGCCCTCTCCCGGTGTCCCAGATGAGGTGTCGTACCCCCGCAAGCGTGTGATACCACAGCGCCCAGAGAGACAGGAACATCACGAGATCGCCGAACCACGACGTGATCACCGAATTCGCGATGTCGAAGTATTCGGGCGACGTCGAGGCGGCAAGGAACCACCAGACGATCAGAAGCCCGGCGATCAGGAGCGCGTTTCCCGTGATCCGCGTGAAGATCGACGAGATGGATGTCATCTGCGGCCTGTAGATGGTCAGATGCGGCGACAGGGGCCGGTCGTCCGGATTCACGTCAGCCATGTGAAGGTCCCTTCCAGTCGGCACCCCGACGGGTGCATTCGGTATACCGTGATAGACCTTTTTCAGCGGGAGTCACGGGCACCCCAAAGGAAGTGATTGCGGTTTTTTGGCGCAAGAAACCGAATTACCTCTATTTGCGATCACGAATGTTTCGCATGTGATCACACAAGCGTGGATCATGTCGGCATCAATGCCCAGTAGTCCAGATCCAGAAGAACATGCGAGAGGTACTTTCCATCCTCTCCCCTCAGCTCGAACGGCGGGTGTCCCGCGCGCTGCGCCACGAGCCTGAGCCGGATCGCCCCCACCCCCGGGGCAGAGGTCTCTGACATGTCGAGCACTTCGGACCAGGCCGTTACCGTATCACCGGCGAAACAGGGATTGGCATGGGTGCCGCCATTGATCGCCGCGATGATTTGCGCATTGGCGAGCCCGTTGAAGCTCAGCGCATGGGCAAGCGAGATCACGTGCCCGCCATAGACCAAGAGCCGCCCGTCGTCGCGATAGGTCTTGTCGAAATGGACGCGGGCCGTGTTCTGCCAGAGCCTTGCGGCCATCATGTGTTCGGCTTCCTCGATCGTCACGCCGTCGGCATGATCGATCGTCTCGCCGATCTCGTAGTCGCCCCAACGATGCGGTTCGCCCGCGGCCGTGAAATCGTAGGACGAGAAGTCGAGCCCCTCCGGGACGACCAGATCTTCCGCGGCAACGGCCGGCTTGAGCGCCGGGATCACCGTCTCGGGCGCCTCCGACGCCGTGTCCCGCTTTCGCACCATGACCCACCGGACATAGGTCAGCACGGCCGCGCCGGATTGGTTGCGGCCGGTGGTGCGCACCCAGACGACGCCGGATTTCCGGTTCGAGGTTTCCTTGACCCCGATGACCTCGGAGTCCGCCCGGAGCGTATCCCCCCGCCAGACCGGCCGAAGGAACTGCCCTTCGGCGTAACCGAGGTTGGCGACGGCGTTCAGCGAAATGTCCGGTACGGATTTTCCGAACACCATGTGAAACGTCACGAGGTCGGACAGCGGTGCCATCGGCAGGCCGCAAGACGCTGCAAAACCATCGGCCGAGTGCAGCGCGTGCCGCGCGGGATAGAGCGCATGATAGATGGCCCGCTCGCCGCCGGACACTGTCCGCGGCACCGCGTGGGCGATCACCTGCCCGACCCGGTAATCTTCGAAAAACCGGCCGCGGTTCGTCTTTCCGGTCATTGCTCCCCCAACTTCATGGCGGGATGATAGTCCCCGTCGATCTCCTTGACGACCGCCTGCGCGCAGCGCATCACGCCACGCGCCGCATCGAAGGCCATCGTGGGCGAGCCGTGGAGCTCCCAGCCCTTGGACAGAGCCAGGGAAACCTTGTGGCAGAAGGCCGACGTATCGTCTTCGGTCAGGAGACGGTAGATCATCATCGCCCTACCCCGGGAACGGCCAGTACCCGACCCAGGCGTGAATGGCCGCGATGATGGCGAAGACCACGACCGTCCCGACGACCGCCTTGACCTCGGCCGAGGGTCCGCCCCACTCCGGCGGCGTCCATTCCGGCTGGCTCCGGTTGATGACGATGACTTCGGCGACCGCCCAGGCGAGAAGCGATCCGAACAGGATGACCGAGGCCCAGTCGCCGTTGACCAGAAGGTGCGCAAACGCCCAGGTCTTGAAACCGATGAGCTGCGGGTGCCGCATCTTGGTCGCAACACGCGCTTTGACCCCGCTCGCAGCGTAAAGATAGACCGCCAGTATCATCAGCAGATTGTTGATGTGGATCATGAAGGGCGGCGGGAACCAGAGCTGGTCGGTGAAGGCGTTGCGGTATCCGATCACCATCAGGACGACACTGCCGAGGATGACGACGGCAGCGATGCCCCTGCCGGACTCTCCCAGTCCTTCGCGGACACCGGGCATCGCCCGCTTGAAGAAGTGTCCCGCTACCCAGAGCAGGATCCCGAGGATCATCAGAGTCATGCGGCCTCCATTGCGGCGATGGCCTCGGCCTTGGCGAGCGTCGCGCGGGCCGTGGCGACATGCAGGTTCTCGACGATCTTGCCGTCGACGACCGCGACAGCCTGCCCTGCCGCCATCGCTTCGTCAAAGGCCGCGATCTGCCGCTTCGCGAGTTCGAGCTCGTCCGCGGACGGCGCGAAGACCTCGTTCGTGATGACCAGCTGCGCGGGATGGATCACGGTCTTGCCGTCCATTCCCATCGCGCGACCCTGCTCGCATTCAACGCGCAGGCCGTCATCGTCCCGGAACGCGTTGTACACGCCGTCGATACAGGCGATGCCCGCGGCCTTCGCCGCCATCAGGCAGGTCTGGAGCGCGGTCATCATCGGCAGCCGGTCCGCGCGGAACCGGGCGCCGATTTCCTTCGCAAGATCGTTCGTGCCCATCACGAACCCGCCCACTCGGGGGGCTTCGGCGATGGCCAGCGCGTTCAGGCAGCCCCGCGGCGTCTCCATCATCGTCCAGAGGTCCTTCTTCGGCACGATGTCAGCCAGCGCCGCCACGTCGTCCGGCCCCTCGACCTTTGGCAGGAGCACCGCGTCGCAGGCCATGCGCGCGACAACCGCCGCGTCCTGCACGCCCCACTCGGTGCCGAGCGCGTTGATCCGCACGATCTTCATGCGGGAACCGTAACCTCCCGCCGCGAGTGTGTCGCGCAGAAGCTCCCGCGCCGCGGACTTCTCCTCCGGCGCCACGGCGTCTTCCAGATCGAAGATGATCGCATCCGCCGGCAGGGTCTTCGCCTTCTCGAGCGCGCGTGCCTTCGACGCAGGAATGTAGAGGACCGTCCTCAGCGGCCGCAGCGCCTGATCCATGATTCTCGTCCCTCGCAACTTTGTTGCGCGAATGAGCATGACCGCGATCCTTTCTGCAAGCCGTTTTTGCTGCGGCGCAGAAACGCAGGCGCTGTCACGGCCACCGCACTCACCGTTAACCCTTTATCCGCGATCCAGCGGCATCGTTCGGGAAATCCAAATCCACCGGACGCCATTTCCGGACCGTCCGACGCCAGAAGGACCGCCTCATGACACGGGAAATCTTCGTCGCTTCGCTTGGCTTCGGCATCCTGATCGCCGCTGCCGGCCACGCCTTCGGACAGACGACCGTGAACTGCGGCCCCCGCGCCCAGGTCACCGAGCGTCTGGCCGCCGCCTATGGCGAGACCCGGCAGTCGGTGGGCCTCGGCGCGAACAATCAGGTGGTCGAGGTCTTCGCGTCTCAGGAGACCGGCACCTGGACCATCACGATCACGAGCCCCGGCGGCGTGACCTGCCTCGTCGCGTCCGGGCAGGCCTACGAAGCATCGACCGTTGCGGACATCTCGGGCGACGACGCCTAGGTCAGAGCGTCCCAGACAAGCTTGGTCCCTGTGATCGTGAGCAGCACGTACGTCAGACCGAAAAAGACGCGCTCTTCCACCAGGCGATGCGCCTTCACGCCGAGCCATGCGCCCAGGAGCGCCGCAGGAGCGAGCAGAACGTTCGCCCAGAGCGTCTCGACGGTGAAGATGCCGAGAAACGCGTAGGCGCCCGCCTTGAAGACATTGACCACGCCGAAGACCAGCACCGTCGTCGCCTGGAAAGCGGTCTTCGTCAGACGCTGCGACAGAAGGTAGATCGCAACCGGCGGTCCCCCGGCATGGCTCACGAAACTGGTGAACCCGGCGGCGAGGCCGGTAATAAGGCCAGCGACCTCGCCCGCCGGCCGCTCCGCCGTCCGGATCCAGCCCCTGATCTGAGCGAGCCGGAAGGCGACGAAGGCGACGGAGACGACGCCGATAAGCAACCGGAAGACATCTGCGTTCGCGACCCGATATAGCGCCGCGCCAAGGGCGATGCCCGGCAGCGAGCCGAGAATGAGAAGTCTCGAGTCATGCCAGCTCCACTTGCGCCAGTAGGGCTTGAGCGTGGCCGCGTCGATCAGCATCAGAAGCGGCAGCAGGAAACCGAGCGCGAGGCGCGGGTCGATCACCAGCGCAAGAATCGGCGTCGCCGCAAAGGCCGCACCGGACCCGAAGCCGCCCTTCGAGATACCCGCGAAAACGACAGCGGGAACGGCCAGCAGGAAGAACGTGGCGTCGAGCTCCATCCGACGGAAAACTCCCCTGAGTTCCACCTCTTAGCGGCCACGAGCGCCGGACGGAAGTCGCCTTTCAGCCACCGGCCGTGGCGCAGCGGCCTTGCGCGACCTGACCGCAGGCTCTAGGCAAACCGCGAAAACCATAGGACCGGAGTTACAATCCATGGCCAGATCCAAGATCGCCCTCATCGGCGCGGGACAGATTGGCGGAACGCTTGCCCATCTCGCGGCAATCAAGGAATTGGGCGACGTCGTCCTCTTCGACATTGCCGAAGGCATCCCGCAAGGCAAGGCGCTCGACCTGGCGGAATCCGGCCCTGTCGAACGCTTCGACGCCGCACTGAGCGGCACTCAGGATTACGCCGACATCGCGGGAGCGGACGTCTGCATCGTCACCGCCGGCGTACCGCGAAAGCCGGGCATGAGCCGCGACGATCTTCTCGGTATCAACCTCAAGGTCATGAAGGCAGTGGGCGAAGGCATAAAGGCGCATGCGCCGAACGCCTTCGTCATCTGCATCACCAACCCGCTCGACGCGAT
>CAYTBD010000143.1:3034-6090 GCA_964435755.1 uncultured Rhodobacterales bacterium | reverse complement strand
GCCCGCGCCGCGAGCTGGCTGATCGGCAGGGCCGGGGTGTCGTCGATGAAGAGCGGGCAGGCCTCGAGTTCCTTCGCGGCCTCCACGAAGCGGCGGAATTCGGCCTCCGTCATGTCGCCCCGACGGATCTGCTCGGACGGCACCTCGGCCGCTTCCGACAGCACCCGCGCGGCCAGCTGTTCCGAGGACATCTCGAGCGAGAAGAACCCCACGACGCCGCCGTTCACCGCCCCCTCGGTCCCGTCGGGGCGCTTGCCGCGGCGATAGGCGCGGGCGACGTTGAAGGCGATGTTGGTCGCGAGCGAGGTCTTCCCCATCGAGGGCCGTCCGGCGAGGATCAGCAGGTCCGAGCGATGCAGGCCGCCGAGCTTCCGGTCGAGATCGGTGAGCCCGGTCGAAAGCCCGGCGAGCCCGCCGTCCCGCTGGTAGGCGGCGTTGGCGACCCGCACCGCGTCCGTGACGGCGGTCAGGAACGACTGGAAGCCGCGGCTCTGCTGGCCCGCCTCGGCGAGCTGGTAGAGCCTCTGCTCGGCCTCGACGATCTGCTCCCTGGGCTCGCCCGAGACATCGACCCGCGCCGCCCGGTCGGCGATGTCGCGGCCAAGCCCGATCAACTCGCGCCGCACCGCGAGATCGTGGATCATCTGCGCGTAGTCCCGCGCCGCGAAGGACGAGATCGCCGCCCCCGCGAGCCGCGCGAGATAGGCCGGCCCGCCCAGTTCCTTCAGCCCCTCGTCGTCCTCGAAGAACAGCTTCAGCGTCACCGGCGAGGCCAGCGCGTTCTTGGCGATCTGCGCCGAGGCCTTCTCCCAGATCCGCCGGTGGACCGGTTCGAAGAAATGCTCCGCCCTCACGGTCGCCGCGACCCGGTCGTAGAGCTCGTTGTTGGTGAGAATCGCGCCGAGAAGCTGTTGCTCGGCCTCGATGTTGTGGGGCAGGGCGTCCGTCGCCTGCGCGTCCGCCCCGCCTGCCTGTATCGCGCGTATCGTGGTCATTTTCTGCCTTTCCCCGTGGCCCGATCCCTAGTCCCATCGGCGCATGGCTGGCAAACTGTATGTTTCTGTGGATACGATGTGAGTATTCCACGCAGGCCACATGTTGAGGGCTTCACGGCCATTGCGTCAACATCCTGTGGGCAGGTCGGCATCGGGCATCGGAGAAAACCGGCCGACGCGGCCCGGTACGCGGTGCGCGGCCGATGCCGCCGCGCGCCCGCGCCGACGACCCGCGCCGACGAATCGTCACGCCCCCGCGCGGGCCTCCTGCCAGGCGCGCGGCGCGCGCAGGAAGCTCTCGACCTCCGACAGCGTCGCCGCATCGACGGCGTCGCGATCGCGCGCGGCGTCGAGCACGTCCCACCAGGTGCACAGGTGGTGGAGCGCCACGCCATGACCGGCGAGCGTCCCGACCGTCTCGGGATAGATCCCGTAATAGAAGATCACCGCCGTGTGCCCGCAGGTGGCGCCCGTCTCCCGGATCGCGTCGACGAAGGAGAGCTTCGAGCCGCCGTCGGTCGCGAGGTCCTCGACCAGCAGCACCCTCTGTCCCTCGGTCATCACGCCTTCGATCCGCGCGTTGCGGCCGTAGCCCTTGGCCTTCTTGCGGACATAGCTCATCGGCAGGGCGAGCCGCTCGGCCACCATCGCGGCGAAGGGGATGCCGGCGGTCTCCCCGCCGGCGACGTTGTCGAAGGCCTCGACTCCCGCCTCGCGCATCACCGTGACGCAGAGGAAGTCCATCAGCACAGCCCGGACGCGCGGATGGGAGATCAGCCTGCGGCAGTCGATGTAGGTCGGCGCCTGCTTCCCGCTGGCATGGGTATAGGGCTCGGCCGCGTTGAAATGCACCGCGCCCACTTCGAGCAGCATCGCCGCGCTCAGCCGCGCGATCTCCTCTCTCGGCGGAAAACCCGTGGGGATCATCGGCGAATGGCTCCTTCATCTCGGGAAAAATACTCCCGCCGGAGGCAGGAGCGGCGAGGCCGCGACCGCGTCCGCAGGACGCGCCTCACGCCCCGACCGTCCAGTGCAGCGGAAAACCGGGATCGAACACCGTCACCGGCCCGTCCCCGGTCTCGATCTTCGCGGGGTAGGCCACGGGCGCGCCCTTCCTGAGCGTGACCCTGTCCTCGTTCGCGGGCAGCCTGTAGAATGCCGGCCCGTGGAGCGACGCGAACCCTTCGAGCCGGTCGAGCGCGCCCTCCTGCTCGAAGACCTCGGCCAGGATCGACAGCGTGTTCGTCGCCGTGAAGCAGCCCGCGCAGCCGCAGGCCGTCTCCTTCAGCGCATCCACGTGCGGGGCGCTGTCGGTGCCGAGGAAGTAGCTCGGATCGCCACTTGTCGCGGCCTTCCGCAGGGCGAGGCGATGCTCCTCGCGCTTGGCCACTGGCAGGCAGTAGTAGTGCGGCCGGATGCCGCCGGCGAGGATGTGGTTGCGATTGATGACGAGGTGGTGCGTGGTGATGGTGGCCGCGATGTCGGGGCCGCCCTCGCGGACGTAGTCCGCGCCGTCGCGGGTCGTGATGTGCTCCATCACCACCCGAAGCCCCGGAACGTCGCGGCGGATCGGATCGAGCACGCGCTCGATGAACACCGCCTCGCGATCGAAGATGTCGACCTCCGGGTCGGTGACCTCGCCGTGGACGCAGAGCGGCAGGCCGATCTGCGCCATGTTCTCCAGCACGCGGCGGATCTTTCCGAAGTCCCGCACGCCGGAGGCCGAGTTCGTCGTGGCCCCGGCAGGATAGAGCTTCACCGCCGTGATCAGCCCGATCTCGGCGGCCGCGCGCAGATCGCGCACCTCGGTCTCCTCGGTGAGGTAGAGCGTCATCAGGGGCCGGAACGTCGATCCGGGCGGCTTGGCCGCGAGGATGCGGTCGCGGTACTCCGCGGCGTCGCGTCCCGTGACCACCGGCGGCACCAGGTTGGGCATGACGATCGCCCGGGCGAAGTGCCGCGCCGTCTCCGGCAGCACCGCCTTCAGCACCTCTCCATCGCGCAGGTGCAGGTGCCAGTCGTCGGGGCGGCGGATCGTCAGCGTCTCAGTCATCGTCCTTC
>CAYTBD010000143.1:0-3024 GCA_964435755.1 uncultured Rhodobacterales bacterium | reverse complement strand
AGCCCAACGTCAGCGCCGGCACCAGCGGCAAAAGATCGCCCAATCCTTGGGCAGGTGCGGGAGGAACGGGCGGTTTTGTCCGGTTTCGCCGGTCAAGCCGTTGCGCCGGGCGCGTCCCGCGATACTCTCGCGGCCGTAAGGCAGCGAGGCTCATGCTCGACACCGCTCCCATCGCCCTGCAACGCGCCCGTGGCCGCGCGGCGGTCTCGCTCGGCCTGTCGGGCGGGCGGACACGGCTCGAGACGCTGCACCAGTCGGGCTCGGCCAAGGCGTTCCTGCCGAAGGTTCATTCGGAGCGTCCCGAGGTCGTGTTCCTCAACACCGCCGGCGGTCTCACCGGGGGCGACGTGATGTCGGTTTCCGGCGCGCTCGGCCCCGGCGCGCAGGCGACGCTGACCACCCAGACCGCCGAGCGCGCCTATGCCAGTTCCGGCGGGGCGGCGCGCGTGGCGGTCGATCTCTCCGCCGCGCCGGGCGCCGATCTCCACTGGCTGCCGCAGGAGACGATCCTCTTCGACAGCGCTGCGCTCGACCGCCGGACCACCGTCCGGCTCGAAGGCGACGCGCGGCTTCTCATGGTCGAGAGCGTCGTGCTCGGACGCGCGGCCATGGGAGAGAGCGTCGCCCGGCTGGATTTCGCCGACAGGCGCAGCGTCACCCGCGACGGGATGCCCGTCCTGATCGAGCCGCTGCGCCTCACCGCGGAGGTGCTCGCTCGGCGATCGGCGGCAACGCTGGGCGCTGCGCGGGCGTTCTCTACCGTCGTTCTCGCGGGCCGGGGGGCGGAGGATGCGCTCGGCCCCGTTCGCGCGCTCCTGGGCGAACCCGGCACCGAGGCCGCCGCGTCGGCCTGGGACGGCCGCCTCGTTGTCCGCGCCATGGCCGGGGACGGCTGGCCGCTCCGCCGCCTCGTCGCCCGCGTGCTGTCCCATCTCCGGCGAGGCCCGCTGCCCCGCGTCTGGCAAGTCTGAAGGAAGACCGATGAACCTCACCCCCCGCGAAAAGGACAAGCTTCTGGTCAGCGTCGCCGCGATGGTCGCACGCGGCCGGCTGGAGCGCGGCGTCAAGCTCAATCATCCCGAGGCCATCGCGCTCGTCACCGATTTCGTGGTCGAGGGCGCCCGCGACGGCCGGTCGGTGGCGGAACTCATGGAGCAGGGCGCGCATGTCGTCACGGCGGCGCAATGCATGGAAGGGGTGCCCGAGATGATCCACGACGTTCAGGTCGAGGCGACATTTCCCGACGGGACCAAGCTCGTGACGGTGCACCACCCGATCCGATGAGCGACGCGGCCCTCCTCACCCGCGCCGCGCTCGTGGCGGCCCGCGCCCACGCCGGGCAGACCCGGAAGGGCGGCAGCATTCCCTACGTGAACCACGTGATCGAGGTCGCGCATCTGGTGGCCGAGGCCGGCGGCACGCCGGAGATGGCGGCGGCCGCGCTGCTCCACGACGTCGTCGAGGACAGCGACGCGACGCCCGAGAGCGTCGCCCGCGATTTCGGACCCTGCATCGCGACGCTGGTGGCCGGCATGACCGACGATCCCGCCTGGGAGGACCTGCCGCGCAACGAGAGAAAGAAGCGTCAGGCGGCGCACATGGCCGGCGCCCCGCGCGCCGTGCGGCGCATCAAGATCGCCGACCAGACGTCGAACGTGCGCGATGTCGGGCGCCTGCCGAAAGGCTGGACCACCGGCGCGGCGCGCGATTACATCGCAGGTGCCGCGCTCGTCGTCGACGCCTGCCGCGGCGCGGATGCCCGGCTCGAGGCGGCTTTCGACGCCGCGCGGGCCGAGGCGCTCGCCCATCTTGCCGCACGGGAACAAGGAGGAGACCCATGCTAGCCGACCTCATCCTGGGGATCGCCGCCGGAGCCGGCGCGCCCTATGCCGAGCCGAAGATCAAGCAGGCGCTCGAAAGCGTGCTTCTGTCCGACGCGCCGATCACCGGTGTCGAACTGCGCATGGTGAGCTTCGCGCTCTGCCTCGTGGGCGCCGCCATCCTCGCGCTGATCTTCGGAGAGAGCGAAGCGTTCCCGCTCACCGTCGGCGCCGTCATCGGCGTCTTCGGACCCCGGATCATCGACCGGTTCCAGGACCGCAAGCAACCCGACTACGGACCAGACCCAGACAGGGAGTGATCATGAGACCCTTCGCAATCCTCGCGCCGCTTCTGCTCGCGGCGCCTGCCTTCGCCCATGACGGCGCGCATCTCCACCCTCACGGCATCGACGCCGGCTGGGCCGTCCTCGCGGGCACCGCGCTTGGCGCCGCCGCGATCGCGCTGGTCGTCCGGATCCGGAAATGATCCCGGGCGAGATCGCGACGCAGCCGGGCGAGATCACGCTGAACGAGGGCCGCGAGGCGATCGGCCTCACGGTCTCGAACACGGGCGACCGGCCGGTGCAGGTGGGCAGCCACTACCACTTCGCCGAGACGAACGCCGCGCTCGATTTCGACCGCGAGGCCGCGCGGGGCATGCGGCTCGACATCGCCGCGGGCACCGCGGTGCGGTTCGAGCCGGGCCAGACGCGCGAGGTGCGGCTCGTCCCCTACGTCGGGGACCGCGAGGTCTGGGGGTTCAACAAGACGGTCATGGGGCCGTTGTGAGATTGGCGTTCGGCCAGCGCATGTCCCGCGAACAGAGCGCAGCGCCCCGCGGTGCCCGCCGGGCGGAAGGTTCATTCGGCGCGCTACCACCACCCGCGCCACTGGCCGAGTATGACGATCAGGAACAGCGTGTAGCCGGCGGCCTGGAGCCAGAAGGCGGCGTTGGACATGCTCGGTTGCCTCTTGCATTGCCGCGAAACATCACGCGGGGGACAACCTTTCCAATAGTGGGGACAAAGCGGTGCGTGCAAACTGTATGTTCTTGTGGATACCCTTGGAGACCATTTTGGGCCACAGGTAGTGTCGCCATCGACGGGTCCATCAACATCCTGTGTCTTGGTGAACTAATTTAGGAAAGTCGCCCCATGCCCACTCGAATCTCCCGCGCCACCTATGCAGACATGTTCGGCCCCAC
>CAYTBD010000142.1:0-6153 GCA_964435755.1 uncultured Rhodobacterales bacterium | reverse complement strand
CCGCGCCGTTTCGCGCAGGCTGTCACAGACAAACGACGCGCCGGCAAGCCAAGAGAGGTAGTCATGAAGCTGCGTTTTCTGCACAAGTTCAAAACCGACGACTCAGGCGCCGTGACCGTCGACTGGGTCGTGCTCACGGCGGCGCTCGTCGGCCTCGGTCTCGCGGTGTTCATGGCGATCGACGATCAGGTTCTCGCAGCGGCGTCCGGCATATCCGACGGAGCAACGGCATCCGCGGCATTCGAGGCCGACTTCAGCGGCGACGCGGATGGCGGCGAGCTGATAGAGGGTGAAGAAGACCCTGAGGGCTGAGCCGCCAAGCCAAACGAGACGGACCTGAACGAGTGTCAGCATCTGATTTGGCCGGCTCTCGGTCCTAGCCAACATACGCGGCTGCTGACTCGACAACAACATCATTCTCTTTTCCCATCTTCTCCATGCTTTCGCCTGATTTCCGCGAAACACTGCAATCAGAAGATCATGAATCGTTTCCCGAACCGCGTCTCGCGCGCAGGGGTCTGACCAAAAAAGGGTAGAGCAAATGCGGATCCTCTTCGGACTTGTGCTTCTCATCGGCATCGGCCTGGCCGGCTTCGCCGTCTACATGGCGCAGGGCTATGTCGAGCGGCAGCAGGCGCAACTCGCGCAGGAGCGGAAGAAGCAAGATCAGATCGTGCCGACGACCGAGGTCTACGTGCTGACCCAGCCGCTGCGCTATGGCCAGAAGCTGAGCAAGGACGATGTCCGGCTGGTCCGCTGGCCCGTCGACGCGGTGCCCGAGGGCGCCTTCACCACCGAGGAGGCGCTGTTCCCGGAAGGCGAGGACGAACTCCGCAGCGTCACGCGGGCGATGGAAAAGGACGAAGCGGTCCTGCGAGTGAAGGTCACCGAGCCGGGCGAGGACGCCGGCGTGGGATCGCGGCTCGCCGCGGGGATGCGGGCGTTCGCGCTGCGTGTCGACGTTGCCTCGGGCGTCTCGGGCTTCGTGCGCCCCGGTGACCGGGTCGACATCTACTGGACCGGCAGCCCGCCCGGCGGCGAGGGCGGCGAGTTCACCAAGCTGATCGACACGAACGTGCGCATCATCGCGATCGACCAGACCGCGGACCAGGACCGGAACAGCCCGCTCGTCGCCCGCACCGTCACGATCGAAGCCACGCCGCAGCAGGTCGCATCTTTCGCGCAGGCGCAGGCGTCCGGCCGGTTGTCGCTCTCGCTCGTCGGCGCGAATGACGAGACCGCGTCCGAGGTCGTGCAGGTCGACCAGCGCATGCTGCTCGGGATCGAACGCCGGACGATCCAGCAGCAGGAGGTCTGCACCATCCGGACCCGCAAGGGCGCCGAGATCGTCGAAGTTCCGATCGAGTGCACGAACTGATCTGAAAATCCGTCACTTTGCGGCGCGCCCCTCATATGGGGTGCGCCGCGACCCGTTTCCCCTATCGGTGGCATTGTGTTGCGACTTCTCCACAGCAACTCCACCCCGGAACTTCATGATTATTGAAAAGAAACCCGGGTTGCCGCATGGTGCCCGGCAATAAGGGGGCGTCTTCAAGCCCGATGACTTAACGTGATCAGAGAGGCAGGGTCACATGAAACCAGACAGATTTATCAAGGCAGCGCTCTTGGGATTCGCCGTGGCTCTGACGAGTGTGCCCGCGGCGAACGCCGAAGTCCTGCAGGTCATGCGGGGGGCGGCCTCCGGCGCGCTCAACGTCCCGATGAACCGGGCCGTCGTCGTCGAATCGGAAACTCCCTTCGCGGAGCTTTCGATCGCGAACCCCGGCATCGCCGACATCTCGACGCTGTCCGACCGCACGATCTATGTGCTGGGCAAGGCACCGGGCCGCACGACGCTGACGCTGCTCGGCCCTGACGGACGGCTGATCACCAACGTCGAGGTTCAGGTGAGCCCCGACGTCGCGGAGTTCAAGGAGCGACTTCGCCAGATCCTTCCGAACGAGTCGATCGAGGTCCGCACGGCGAACGACGGTATCGTGCTCTCGGGCACCGTGTCCTCGATCCAGAAACTCGACCGTGCCCTCGATCTCGCCCAGCGCTACGCGCCGGACCGGGTATCGAACCTGATGAGCGTCGGGGGAGAGCAGCAGGTCATGCTCAAGGTCCGCTTCGCGGAGATGCAGCGGTCGGTGAGCAAGGGTCTGCAGAGCGGCCTTCTCGGCGCCAATGTCGGCGGCGACGTGGAGTTCGACTTCGGCGCGGGCAGCGGGCGGCTGCAGCCCGGCTCCATCGGCAACGGCATCGTCAACCTCGATCCGACGGCGAACGGCGCCTTCAACATCGCCGGCTCGATCGGCGATCTCGCCCTCAACGTCCTGATCGAAGCGCTCGAATCGAAGGGCGTCGCGCGGACGCTGGCCGAACCGAACCTCACCGCGCTCAGCGGGCAGCAGGCGAGCTTCCTCGCCGGTGGCGAAGTTCCGATCCCGGTCGTCGACGACGAGGGTTCCGTCGCGATCGAATACAAGCCCTTCGGGGTCGAGTTGACCTTCACGCCGCGCGTCGTCGATGGCGACGTGATCAACATCGAGATGATCGCGGCGGTGTCGGGGATCGACCCGACGGTCTCGATCCAGAACGCGGGCTTCTCGGTCAACGGCTTCCGCCGGCGCGAAACCAGCACGACGGTCGAGATGCGTGACGGTGAAAGCTTCGCGATCGCCGGGTTGCTCGAGGACGACTTCCAGGATCTTGTCGGACAGGTTCCATGGCTCGGCGACATCCCGGTCCTCGGGTCGCTGTTCAGAAGCAGCGAATACGAGCGCGAACAGACGGAGCTCGTCATCATCGTGACGCCGCATCTCGTCACCCCGACCCGCGGCGAGGCCCTGGCCTTGCCGACCGACCGAATTCGCCCGCCGTCAGAGGCCGAGCTGTTCCTCTTCGGCAAGACCGCAGCGTCGGCCAACACGCCCCGTCAGGGGGCCGCGGCCGAAGTCGCCAAACAGGACTTCTCGGGGTCCTACGGCTACGTGATGGAGTGAGAGACATGCGCGCTAAGATCAAGACGCTACTCGTGGCCTCGAGCGCCCTCGGTCTCGTGGCCTGCGGCGACGCCTCGGTGACGAACTGGAACAGCGAGGCGGGCGCCCAGATCGACGAAGGGAACTTCGGCAATCCGACGATGAACAACACGCTCATCCACACCGGCGAGCTCGAGTTCACGGAGGTCCTGAACGACCGCTTCCAGGCGGAGGTGCCCACGCTGATAACCTTCGACTTCGACAGTGCAACGCTGGACGAGCAGGCACGCTCGGTGCTCCGCCGGCAGGCGGACTGGATCAAGCAGTTCCCCGAGGTGCGGTTCCGGGTCTACGGCCACACCGACCTCGTCGGCAGCGAGGCCTACAACCGGCAACTCGGTCTGCGCCGCGCGCAGGCGGCCGTCCGCTACCTGACAAGCCAGGGCATAAGCCGATCGCGGCTCGAAGCGGTCGCTTCGTTCGGCGAGACGCGCCCGCTGGTCGACACCACCGATCGCGAGCGCCGCAATCGCCGCACGGTGACCGAGGTGACGGGCTTCGTGAAGGGCCACCCGACGCTTCTCGACGGCAAGTATGCGCAGGTGATCTACCGCAACTACGTCGCCTCCGCGACCGACGCCCCGCGGGTGACGGGCGGCCTCGGCGCGATCGAGGGGGCCGGCGGCTAAACCGTGTCGCATTACCGAATAATTTCGGTTTTTTAGCCTCAATGTCGCCAACATTGGCGGCCACTTTCCCAAAGACGGAGCAGTGGGAGCGAACCACGGTTCGCTCCCACAGGCGCTGACAAGGCCGGTCAGGACGGGCATTTCGCCCCGACGCCGGACGAAAGATGTCGGCGCCGTGCCAGGGGAAGGACAAGGGCTTATGACGAGCACGGCAGCAGTACAGCCAGAACCCGCGCCGATCACGGCGTGCACGATCAGCAGGAACGTTCAGAACTTCGACCTCCTGATCGAGGACATGGAAGGCGAGCTTGGCGAAAGCTGGGGCGACCTCTCGTTCGACGAAGCAGGCGTATTTCTCGAGCAGCCCGATTCGGACGGCCTGGAGTTCGTGGCGATCGCCATGGACGAGGAGGACGAGACCGAGGTCGACAAGGTCGCCGACATCATCAAGACCGCGACGGCAAAAGGCATCAAGGTCCTCGTCATCGCCGAGGAGGTCAGCCCGATCGCGCTGCACCGCCTCCTGAAGCTGGGTGCGGAGGAATTCATCCCCTACCCGCTGCCCGACGGCGCCCTGCACGACGCGGTCGAACGCATAAGGCGTCCCGCGCCGGACTATGCCGCGATGGGCGCGCAGCAAGGCAAGACCAAGCCCACGGGCAACCGGAACGGGGTCGTTCTCCCGGTGCAGAGCGTGGCGGGCGGCACCGGTGCCACGACCTTCGCGATCAACCTCGCCTGGGAACTCGCCAACATCGACAAGGAGAACCCACCGAGGGTCTGTCTCCTTGACCTGGACCTGCAGTTCGGCACGGCGGCGACCTATCTCGACCTGCCGCGCCGCGAGATGGTCTTCGAACTCCTTTCCGACACCGCGTCGATGGACAACGACAGCTTCATGCAGGCCCTTCTGGTCTTCCAGGAGAAGCTCCACGTGCTCACCTCGCCGGCCGAAATGCTGCCGCTCGACCTGATCACGCAGGAAGATGTCGACAAGATCGTCGAATTCGCCAGAACGAATTTCGACTATGTCGTCATAGACATGCCGTCGACGGTCGTTTCATGGACCGAAACCGTGCTCCACGCGAGCCACGTCTTCTTCGCGATGATCGAACTCGACATGCGTTCGGCCCAGAACACGCTTCGCTTCCTGCGCGCGCTCAAGGCCGAGGAGCTTCCCTACGAGAAGCTCCGCTACGTCATGAACCGGGCTCCGGGCTTCACCGACATGACCGGCAAGAGCCGGGTCAAACGGATGGCCGAGAGCCTCGACATCAAGATCGAAGTCCTGATGCCGGATGGCGGAAAGCCCGTCCGCGAGGCGTGCGACCAGGGGCTGCCGCTGTCGGACGCGGCGGGCAAGAACCCGCTGCGCAAGGAAGTCCAGAAGCTCGCGCAGTCGATCCACGAACTGAATGAATCCGTCGCCACCGCAGGCTGATCGAGGGGTAGAACCGTGTTTTCGAAGTACAAGAAGTCTTCCGCGCCGGCTCCCGGCAAGGGCCCTGAACTCACCGCAATCCAAGGTGGCGGCGCGCCCGCCACGACACCCGCGCCGTCGGCGCCGAATGTCGAACGAAAGTCGGTGCCGGTCGCCAAGAAGCCGGCGCAGCCCGCCCCGGTCGACAAGGAGAAGAAGCGCAAGGAGCGGCTTGCCGAAATCAAGCTGGAGCTCCACAAGCGCCTCCTCGACAACCTGAATCTTTCCGCGCTCGAAACCGCCTCCGAGAGCGACCTCAAGTCCGAAATCGTGGCGATCTCGACCGAAGCACTGGAAGAGATGGCGGTCGTTCTCAACCGCGAGGAGCGCCAGCAGCTCAACCAGGATCTCTATGACGAGGTGACGGGTCTCGGACCGCTCGAGCCGCTTCTCAAGGACGATACCGTCAACGACATTCTGGTGAACGGTCCGCAGCAGGTCTTCGTGGAGCGGGATGGCAAGCTCCAGCTCACCGAGACCGCGTTCAAGGACGAACGCCACCTACTCCGCATCATCGACAAGATCGTGTCGGCGGTGGGCCGGCGTGTCGACGAATCGAACCCCTATGTCGACGCCCGTCTCGCAGATGGTTCGCGCTTCAACGCAATGGTGCCGCCGGTGGCTGTGGACGGGTCGCTCGTCTCGATCCGGAAATTCAAGAAGGAGAAGCTCGGGATCGACGATCTCGTCCGCTTCGGCGCCTTCTCGGAAGAAATGGCGGCCTACATCCAGGCCGCGGTCGCCACCCGCCTCAATATCATCGTCTCAGGCGGGACCGGGTCGGGCAAGACGACAACGCTCAACGCCCTGTCCTCCTTCATCGACGATGCCGAGCGGATCCTGACGATCGAGGACACCGCGGAATTGCAGCTTCAGCAGACCCACGTGGGACGGATGGAAAGCCGCCCGCCGAACGTCGAGGGAAGGGGCGCGGTCACCCAGCGCGACTGTCTGAGAAACGCGCTCCGGATGCGTCCGGACCGCATCATCGTCGGCGAGA
>CAYTBD010000141.1:5074-6153 GCA_964435755.1 uncultured Rhodobacterales bacterium | reverse complement strand
GCGGAGTAATTCCGGCCACGGGCATACTCGCGGGAGAGGGGCGGCGTCGTGCCGCCCCTTTCGCGTCCGTACGGATCTGAGCGAACGGGGCTCCATCCATGTCAACGGGGCATCACTCGCGGACACCGGCGCTTGAGCCGGCGGACAAGGAACCTATCTCGCTTCCTGAACGGTCTATCTCGAGGTTGTCATGCTTCTTGGAATTCCCGGCGCTCTGCGCGCCGACTCGACGAACCGCAAGCTGGTCCGTGAAGCTGCACGGCTCTACGGCGGGTCGTTTCTGGAGGCAGATCTCAGGCTTCCCCTCTTCGATGCCGATGTCGAGGAAGCGGAGGGAATACCGACCCCCGTGCAGCAGCTTGCGGACCAAATCGCAGATTCCGAGGCGGTGGTCGTCTCGACGCCCGAGTACAACAAGTCGTTTCCCGGCGTTCTGAAGAACGCACTCGATTGGGTGAGCCGCACGGAGGGAAATCCGTGGAAGGACAAACCCGTGGCGATCATCTCGGCCGCCGCAGGGCGCGAGGGCGGGGCACGGGCGAGCTTCGCGCTCCGGCTGGCCATGAATGCCTTCCGGCCGCGTCTCCTGCCTGGTCCGGAAGTCATGATCGCCGATGCGCGCAACCAGTTCGACGAATCCGGCCGGCTGACCAGCGACCGCTACCTGAAGGCGCTTCAGACCCTCATGAACGAGCTGGAGATGGAGGCAGGTCGTATGCGAGAGCCGCTTTCGCGGGCTGTTTGAGCCCTGTCAGAGACTGTTCTTCAGGCGAAAGGCGTCCGGGATATCGTCCCGACCGTCGAGGACGAAAGCCGCCACAAGGTCCGCTACCTTGGGCGCAATGCCAAAGCCGATCTTGAAGCCGCCGTTGGCGACGAAATGTCCCGGACGACCGGGCCATGGACCCAGAACCGGCGCCCGTGTCCTGGCCCGTGGACGCACACCGGCCCAGCGGGCAGTCACAGGGGCTCCGTGGAGGATAGGGAGCGCGGCGGTGGCGCGCTCGTGCAGGTCGTCAAGCTGCCGGTCGGTGCGAGCGGGGTCATCGAAGTCGCGCTCGGAGGTCGAGCCGATGGCG
>CAYTBD010000141.1:0-5064 GCA_964435755.1 uncultured Rhodobacterales bacterium | reverse complement strand
ACGGTTCCATCTGCGTGGGAGACGATGTGAAGGCCCTGGGCGTAGATTTGCGGCGCGTTTTCGGGGGCCGTGGCGCGCAACGCCAGGGCCTGGCCCTTCACGCCGGTTCCGATCTCGGCGCCGAAACGCCTCGACAGGTCGCGGAGGCCTTGCCAGCCGGTGGCCCAAACGACCGGCCCCTCGTCTGAGGCGTCCTTGAGGACGATTTCGCCTCCCCGGGCGCGGATGGCGGCGGCGAGGGCCTCGAGTGCACCGACGGGGTGGAGCCGGGCCGAGAGCGTGTCGTGCACGAGAAGGCCCGTGGGCGTGACCGGCACCCAGCCGCCGAGGCTTCCGGCTTCCACGACCTGCCACCGGGCGGCACCGCGCCAGCACTTGTGGGCGTCCGCCTGCCTCTCGCGCGCCCGATCGACGGCGGATTGGTCGCTCAACGGCTGCAGCCTGCCTGTGCGGGCGTAGCCGGGCGAAATCCCGGAAACAGTTTCTACCTCGTCCCAGAACGGCTCTGCCATCAGGAGACTTTCGAGCTGGACCTGTTTCATGTCGTTCCAGTCGCCGGGGACGTGTGGGGCGAGAGCGCCGACGAGGCCGCCGGATGCCCCGGCGCCCACGCCGCCGGGATCCACAACCCGGACCCGCGCGCCGCGTCGGATGCAGGTCCATGCGATCGAAAGGCCGAAGATGCCGGCGCCGCGCACCGTGAGATCGACCGTTGCCATTGCGGGGGCCCTTCTCCAATGTCCGCGCTGCAACGGTTCTAGGACATCGCGACGTGGCGGGCCAGCAGGCGCAACTCGAGTGGAAGGATGGCGTCCCGGTCTCGACACGGTTCGATGACCCGTACTACTCGCTCGAGAACGGGCTGGCCGAGGCACGCTACGTCTTCCTCGAGGGAAATGCCCTTCGGGACAGGCTCCGGCCCGGCTTTCATGTCGCTGAGCTTGGCGTCGGGACGGGGCTGAACCTTCTGTCGCTTATCGGGCTGGTGCGCGAAACGGGTTCGGATCAGATCGAATACTCGGGCTTCGAAGCCTACCCCATGGATCCTGACGACATGGCCGTGGCGCTGTCGCGGTTTCCGGAAGTGAGCGGCGATGTTCCGGCGCTGCTTGACGCATGGGCGCGGGGCGGCCCGCTGAGGACACCCGAAATCAACGCCACGTTCATCTTCGGCGATGCGCGTCGGACCCTTCCCGTCTGGAACGGCCGCGCGGATGCCTGGTTCCTCGACGGCTTTGCACCGGCGCGCAATCCCGAACTCTGGGGACCGGAGCTTCTGAGCGACGTCGCGCGCCACACGTCGCCAAGCGGGACGGCGGCGACCTATACTGCCGCGGGAAGCGTCCGACGCGCGCTCGTGGCTGCGGGATTCGAGGTGGAGCGCCGGCCCGGCTACGGACGGAAGCGCCACATGACTGCGGCGCGCCTCGCATGAGCGAACAGAACCTCCGCCTCGGCATCATCTTCATGGTGGTGACGACCTTCATCTTCGCGTTGCAGGACACGTTCTCGCGCCACCTCGCCGAGGAATACAACGTCCTCATGGTCGTGATGATCCGATACTGGTTCTTCGCAGCTTTCGTCATCACCATCGCCGCGAGGAAGGCCGGCGGTATTCGTGCTGCAGCCGCGACACGGCAGCCGTTCGTGCAGGCCTTCCGGGGCCTCCTGCTGGCTGCGGAAATCTGCGTGATGGTCCTGTCCTTCACGCTTCTCGGGCTTGTCGAGAGCCATGCGGTCTTCACGGCTTACCCGCTTCTCATCGCGGCGCTGTCCGGGCCGATCCTCGGCGAACGGGTCGGCTGGCGGCGCTGGGTGGCGATCGCTGTCGGCTTCGTCGGGGTGCTGGTCATTCTGCAGCCCGGAATTCGGGTATTCTCTCCCGCAGCGCTTGTCCCGCTTGTCTCGGCGCTCATGTTCGCGCTCTACGGGCTTCTGACGCGCTATGTCTCGAGGCTCGACACGGCGGCAACGTCATTCTTCTGGACGGGAACGGTCGGCGGCATCGCGATGACGGTGGTGGGGATCTGGTTCTGGGAGCCGATGACCCCGTTCGACTGGTTCCTGATGGGCTGCCTGTGCGTGACCGGAGCGACCGGGCACTGGTGCCTGATCCGGGCATACGAGCTTGCCGAGGCGAGCGCGGTGCAGCCCTTCGCCTATCTCCAGCTGGTCTTCGCGACCATCTTCGGCATCACGATCTTCGGGGAGACCCTGGAAACCAACGTTGCGATTGGTGCTTCGGTGATCGTGGCGGCGGGCCTGTTCACGCTTTGGCGCGAGCGGCAGAAGGCGCAGACCTAGCGGGAGGTCATTTCCTCGGTCAGCCGGATCGGCGCGGTCTTCCCGGTAAGCCGCGCGCGGTAGACGGGCAGGCTTTCCATCACCCGCATGACGTAGTTGCGGGTTTCGGTGAAGGGGATGTGTTCGATCCAGTCGACCACGTCCACACCGGCGGAGCGCGGATCGCCGCGGTTGGACATCCATCGGATGGGGCGGGACGGACCGGCGTTGTAGGCAGCGGAGACGAGGACATGGTTCGGGCCGAACATCCCGATAAGCTCCGCCAGATAGGCCTTGCCGATCGTGGCGTTGTAGACCGGATCGGACAACAGGCGGCCGTTGTCGAAATCGATCTCGAGCTTGCCGGCGACCTCAGCCGCCGTGGCGGGCATCACCTGCATGAGCCCGCGAGCGCCGACCCCACTCATCACATCGGGGTCGAATTCGCTCTCCCGCCGGGCGATGGCCAATGCGAGTTCCAGCGGCACACGCGGATCTGTGACGCCAAGATCGACCACCGGGAAATAGGCACCGGGGATGACGATGCCGCTTTCCGCCGCGCGCTTGGCGATCATCAGCGCGATGTGAGGTTCGTCGATGGAGAAGGCGAAATCGGCGAGTTGCCCGACTTCGGTTTCGGTCAGGCTTTCCGCGAGATGCGTCAGAAAGCGCTCGGCCAACCGCTCCTCGCCGGCCTCGCGAAGAAGAAGCGCGGCCTTGAACACCGACGAGTGGACAAAATCGCTCGTCGACCAATCAGGATAGATGACGGTCCCGGTGAGGCTCGGATCCATGGCAAGCCCGGCACGCTCGGCCGCCAGGAGACCATAGAAGGACGTCTGGTGCTCGGCGCCGAAGGCGTAGGCCTGACCGGCCGCCTCCGCATCTCCCAGCGCCTCGTGGGCGCGGCCTTCCCAGTATCCCGCCCTGCCGAGGCTGATGGGGGTTGAGACGGCGATGCGGAACCGCTGGAAATGCCAGAGCGCCGCTTCGGGATCGTCGAGGTGGGTCAGCGCGATGTATCCGGCGAGCCACTCCAATTCGGCGTAGTCCGGGCCGTCGAGCAGTCCGTGGCGCGCCGCGAGACTGTAGGCCTCGACAGCGCGGCCTTCCCGCATGGCCCATCGGGAGAGAACGCTGCGCCAGTCGGCCCATGGGCCGGGACGGCCGAGGGCTGCGACCCCACCCTCGCGGGAGAGAGCCAGTTCGATCGCGCTCTCGTTCCTGCCCTTGCGGGCGCGCCACTGGAAGCGCTCGAACGCGAGGCCGGGATCGTCGGCGAGATCTGCCGGAACAGCTTCTATCAGGGCATCGACACCTGGCGTCATCTGGCGAAGGGCGATACGGGCGCGGGCGAGCGCCTGCCAGCCCGTTGAAACGCGCGTCAACATGCGTTCGGCTTCGGTGGTGTTGCCGGTCCAGAGGAGCATGTCGAGGCGCTGCTGGTGCAGAGGTTTCAGGAGATCGCCATAGCGCTGGATCAGAGACGCTTCGTCGCCGGTCGTCATGTTCTGCGACAGCCAGGCGAGGACGACCTGTGCCTCCGCTTCGCCCTGGCGGCCGAGGGCTTCGTAGGCGGAGGCAAGGGCGATGGACCCGGCGCCGGTCTGGGGAGGCTGGCTCTCGAAGAAGGCAACGACGTCTTCGGCGCGGCGTCCGTAGGGGACGACTCCTTCGCTGCGGCGCCTGAGAAGCGGCAGGCCCGGCCAATCGCCCCGGCGTTCGAGGAAATCGACGACCTCATCAAAATCGCCGCGGCCGGCGCGCAGCCGGTGCCACTCTATGACATCACTGCCGAATTCCCCGGACTTCCGCCCTGCCGCCGTGGCGGTTTTCCAATCGCCGGACCGCATTGCATCCATCGCACGGCGAAGCGCCTCGGCCTCTGGCGAAGACTGTGCGGCCATCGCCAAGGTGGCCCACATGCTTGCCAGAAGAGCAAATAGAATCGGTCCAGGAGAGAGATGTCTTCTCATCACCGCGGGCACATTAGTGGCAGACATCGACTGTTCAACACACAAACTTGGCAACAGTGCGGCACATCGCTAGGGTCCGCCGAATCCGCGGCGACGACTCGCGCGCCGCGTGGCAGGACAGAGGGTGACGAGATGTTCAGGGGATCGTTTCCGGCGTTGGTGACGCCGTTCAAGAACGGCGACGTGGATGTCGAGACACTGAAGGATCTCGTCGAATGGCATATCGCGGAAGGGAGCACCGGTCTTGTGCCGGTGGGCACGACGGGCGAGAGTCCGACGCTCACCCACGCCGAGCACGAGAAGGTCATCGAGGTCGTCGTGGACGCGGCGGCCGGGCGTGTTCCCGTCATCGCCGGCGCGGGATCCAACAACACCTCTGAAGGCATCCGGCTGATCCGGCACGCCGAACGTGTCGGTGCGGACGCCGCTCTGGTCGTGACGCCGTACTACAACAAGCCGACGCAGGCTGGTCTGTTCGCGCATTTCGAGGCGATGCACGACGCCTGCAATCTGCCAATCATCATCTACAACATTCCCGGCCGGTCGGTCGTCGACATGACGCCTGGGACGATGGGAGAACTTGCGAAGCTGCCGCGCATCGTCGGCGTCAAGGATGCAACCGGCGACGTCACGCGGGTTTCCAAGCAGAGGCAGACCTGCGGGCGGGACTTCATCCAGCTTTCCGGTGAGGACGCCTCGGCGCTGGGGTTCAACGCCCATGGCGGGACCGGCTGCATCAGCGTGACGGCGAACGTCGCGCCGCGGCTCTGCGCCGAGTTCCAGGCGGCGACCCTGGAAGGAGACT
>CAYTBD010000140.1:0-6204 GCA_964435755.1 uncultured Rhodobacterales bacterium | reverse complement strand
AGGTCCGCTACGTCGCCCACGGGGCGGGCGACCTCGGCACCAGCCGGGACTACCTCGCCAGCATCGTCGCGCATCTCATGCATCTCGGGATCGCCGACGATCACTGCACCGACCTCCTGCGCGAAGTGGACGCCTACCTTGCCGCGCACGCCGAACAGGAGCCGGTCCGATGACCGCGCCGATCCCCTTCTTCGACGGCCACAACGATTTCCTCCTGCGGCTGATGAAAACGCCCGCACCGCGGGAGGAGACATGGCTCGGGGCGACTGGCCGGGGTCACCTCGATCTTGCCCGGATGAAGGACGCGGGCTTCGCGGGCGGGCTCTTCGCCATCTTCGTGCCACCCGCGTCGAGCGGCCCGCCGCCCGACTTCAAGGCGCTGATGGCTGATCCGCCCTACGCCCTGCCGATGCCGCCCGAGATGACGCATACGCAGGCCCAGCCCGACGCGCTGACCATGGCGGGGCTCCTCCACTGGATGGAGCGCGCCGCGCCCGACGACTTCCGGGTCTGCCGGTCGGTGGCCGAGATCCGGGCGGCTATGGCGTCGGGGGTCATCGCCGGCATGATGCACATGGAGGGCGCCGAGGCCATCGGCCCCGACCTCGACGCGCTCTACCTCTTCCACGACATGGGCCTTCGGTCGCTCGGCCCGGTGTGGAGCAGGCCGACGATCTTCGGCCACGGCGTGCCGATGGCCTTCCCCGGCTGCCCAGACATGGGACCGGGCCTGACGGAGAAAGGGCGTGACCTCGTCCGGCTTTGCGACGAGCTCGGCATAATGACCGACCTGTCGCATTTGAACGAGAAGGGGTTCGACGATGTGGCCGCTGTCTCCTCCGCGCCGCTCGTCGCCACCCATTCCAATGCCCATGCGCTCTGCGACAGCCCGCGGAACCTGACCGACCGGCAGCTTCACATGATCCGCGAGCGCGGCGGCATGGTGGGCTTCAACTTCGCCACCTTCTACCTCAACGAGGGCGGGACCGCCGCGACCGAGACCGGCTGGGACGTCATGCTCCGCCACCTCGACCACCTGATCGCGCACGCGGGCGAAGACCACGTGGGCCTCGGGTCCGACTTCGACGGCTGCGTCCTGCCCGACCTGATCGGCGACGTGACCGGCGTGCCGCGGTTCTTTGCGGCGACGGCGGCGCATGGCTACGACGACGCACTGATTGCGAAGCTCGCGCGGGAAAACTGGCTGGCGTGCCTCGACAGGTGCCTGAACTGATGCCGACCATGAGGAGAGACCCGCCATGATCCCACCCTTGCGCCTGACCCGCGCCCTCGTCGACCGGCTGCCGCCGCGCACCGACGAGCGCGGGCCGATCCTGGTAGACGCGCCGGCGCCGGACTTTCATGACCGGACTGCGGCGGAAATCCTTGACCGCGGCGACCCACCCGGCAGCGTCTGGGTGTTTGCGGCGGGCTCGCTCATCTGGAACCCGCGGATGGAGGTGGCCGAGCGACGCGCCGCGCATCTGGAAGGCTGGCGCCGGGCGTTCTGCGTCAGCGATCGGCGCATGCGAGGATGTCCCTCGAAGCCGGGGCTGATGATGTCGCTCGACCGCGGCGGAACATGCTCGGGCGTCGCGCTCAGGATGGATCCGGGCGAGGATGCACACGCGGCTCTTGTTGGCCTCCTCCAAAAGGAACCGCCGCTGCCACCCGAGCGCGTGACCGCCCAAACCGGGACAGGCCCGGTACAGGCCATCCTGTTCGCCGCAAACCCCGACTTTCCGCTCTACCGTCCCGAGCCCGACATCGACGAGCTTGCCGACATCCTCGCCTCCGCCGTGGGCCACATCGGCACGATGGCCGAGTATCTGCTGAACACCGTCACCGAACTGGAGCGTGCCGGGGTCCATGACCTCCACCTGTGGCGCCTGCAGGAGATGGTGGCCGCGCGGCTCGAGCGGTTGCCGGAACCTGTGGCCGCCGCCCTGGGTCAGGGGCCGGGAGATCAGGCCGGAGGCCGAAGCATTCCCCAAGCGAGTCGACCCCAATGAACACCACATTTACGTCCTGCACCGAGCGGCCTGCCCGCGCCGACATCGACCCGATGCTGACCGCCTACTACGAGGAACTGCAGCCAAGGCTGGCGGACATCGGCTATCCGCCCCTCGATATCCCCGTCTGGATCGAGGACTTCTGGAGCCATGCCGATGAATATCTCCCGCCGGATGGCCGCACCTGGATCGCCCGCGACGCGGCCGGGCGGGCGGTCGGCTGGGGCACGCTGCGACGGGCGCGGCCGGATGCCGGCGAGATGAAGCGGCTCTTCGTGCTTCCCGAAGCGCGCGGCCGGGGCATCGCGCGGCTCCTGGTGCAGGCGCGGATCGACGACGCCCGCGAGATGAGCTGGCGGCACCTGCTGGCCGACACGATCCGCACCAACATCGAGATGCAGAAACTCTACCTCAGCTTCGGCTTCCGCTTCATCGATCCCTATCCCGAAAGCGGCACGGTCCGCACCGACCCGCAGGCGGCCGTGAACCTCAAGTTCATGCAACTCGACCTTTGACGTCCCAACAAAGGAAGCACGAATGACCGCCACGCCGGAACCACCCCGCCGCACCTATGCCGATAGCGTCTCGGACAGCTCCCGCTGGGCCGCCTTCGTCCCGAGACCCGGGGACATCGTCGTCTCCACGCCGCCGAAGTCGGGCACGACCTGGATGCAGGGCATCCTCGCCATGCTGATCGCCGGCGACCCCGAGGTGGACGCGCAGACCTCGATGCGGTCGCCCTGGATCGACATCACCATCCGCGACCTGGGTGAGGTCATGGCCCGGCTCGAGGCGCAGGAACACCGGCGGCAGGTCAAGACGCACACCCCCTTCGACGGCATCCCCTACTGGCCCGAGGTGCGTTACGTGACCGTTTACCGTCACCCGATCGACGTGCATTTCTCCTATCGCAAGCATCTGGCCAACATGGCCCGCGACGTGGGGCAGGCGCCCTTGCCGGACGACCCGTCGGAGAGCTTCCGCGACTTTCTGGAGGAAACGGTCGACCACCGCGGGCTTGAGCCGCTTCTCGATCACTACCGCTGCACGCGGGCGCGCGAGCCGCGTGAGAACCTGATCCGCCTGCATTATGCCGATATGCTCCGCGACTTGCCGGGCGCGGTGGCGAAAGTGGCCGCGCATGTCGGCATAAGCCTTCCGACTGACGTGATGGCCGCGATCGCCGAGGCAGCGACCTTCGACCGCATGAAGGCCAACGCAGACCGCTTCACGCCCTCGGCCGGACAGGGGTTCTGGAAGGCCGACGCGGGTTTCTTCGACAGCGCGACGTCAAGTAAGTGGGAGGGTGTCCTGACCGAGAGCGACCTCGCCGCCTACGATGCGAAGATGGACGCGGCCCTGACAGCCGAGGAGCGCGCCTGGCTCGAATGGGGAGAAGCGGGGTCCCCTCGACGTGCCCTGGGTGATTGATGGCGTCGCGCACGAAGCGCTGAACGGAAGACAGAACGATCAGCAGGTGGACCTGGTATTCCTCGGAGCGCAGCGGTGCTGCAGTTCAAGATTCAGCATCAACGTAGGCAACGAGGCGCGCGGCATCGGCGAAGCCAGCGGGATCGAGTTCAAGGCAGGACTGGCCGCCTTCCTACTTTCCCTTGCCAGCGCTTGGCCCACCATACTGAACTTCGCTCCCCATTTTCGCGGCTCGATGACGTGGTCGGGGGCTGCCGACGCCGCTGGCACTCGCAAGAAGGCACCATGTAATTGACCAGGGACGTCGGAGAAGGCCGCGATCAGTCCGCGGCCGTCCAGATCCGGAGCGCCTCGCTCCCCTCGTCAGAGGCCCGGATCTCCGACCCGAGCGCGCACATCGCATCGGGGTCGGCCGCCCCGGCCGCGATGTTGCCCCCAAGAACCATCGAATAGGCCGACATTGCGATGGTCAGCGGAAGATTGATCACCACGCCAGTCGCGTCGTCGGGCACCTCGATCATGTCGATGACCGGCTGCATGATCTCTCTCATGGCATCGTTGTAGCGCGTTATGTCTACGTCGAACCCGTCGCATGTATGCGCGATGGCTCTCTGCTGGGCGACGAACGCCATGCTCACGAGGATTTGCGGTTCGAACAGGTCGCCGTATCCTTCAAGGTAATCGGCGGCATATGTTCCGACCTCCATACCCATCCGGTCGATCTCGGTCAGGTCCGCGCGATCCACGGTGCCTTCGGACTGCGCCGCGGCGACGCCGGCAAGAGGAACGATGCACAGGGCGCAAATCAGGGTTCTAAGTCTGGTCACAGGTATTCTCCAATTCAGGTAAAAGGATGGATCAGCCGTAGATGCGCTGGGTCCAGCGCCAGGAGATCGTTCCGTTCTGGTAGCACTGTCTCGGTCTTGGCAGGCACGTGACACCAGCGCTTGGCGAAAAGGGCTCGCCGTGGCGGTCTTGGTCCCAATCGGACGTGCTGTTGTGGTCGTTTCCGTGCCTTGCTGCCGCGACGCCCACTCCGATAATCAAGAGCGCGCCAAGGGCGGCCCTCTCGTTATCCGTGAGTGCTTGTGCAGGTGCAGGTGCAATCGTTGCGGCGCACAGGGAACCCGCGGCGATCAGTGTCGCAAGTCGTCTCATCTCGGTCTCCTTGACTCGGGTCGAATACAGTTCAGATCGGCCGGGTGTCGTGGAGCCCGGTGTTGTAGTAGAAGGTGCAGAGACGGCGTTCGGTGCTGACGGTCATGGGGCTGCGGCGGGTCTGAACCACGATCTCCGCTCGGTTCAGCAACTCACGCGCGGAGTCCACTTGAACGACTGTGCCGCCCCGGGCCTCGATGTCCCTGATGCAGACGTCCCGGGCGAGGGTCAGCCCCGCCTGGTTGCTTCCGCCCGATCCCCCGAAGCCGCCGCTCCCGCCCGAGCCGCCGAAGCTGCCGCCTGAGCCGCCGAATTCCCCGTCATCGAGGCAACCAGCCAGCGCCAGCGCTGCTACCACAGCGACCGCGCGCATCTTCCAAGGCATTTCGAAACTCCTCCACGACTCGGGTCCGGCGAATACTACGCTCAATCCTGCCGGCCGGGCCCTCTGCATGACCCGAAATGGGTCAGCCCGTACGTCGCATACTCTCGCTCGGCGCCATATCCTCTTCGTTGCCAAGTGGATACGAGACAAAAGCTCGTCGACAGCTCCTGTGAGCAGGTCATCAATCGGACTGAAGGTCATGCCCCAGCCCTTCAGCAACCCGATCGACGCACCGAAGATCGCGCGGGCGTCAGCCGCCTTGCCAGCAAGGGACGCCCGCCACTCCGTGATAAGCGCGGCGCTTGCGTTCGCACACCGGGCTTCGGCCTCGGTCCGGTCACGGGTCTTCAACGACCTGTTGATCTCCGCAAGCGGCTCGACATCGGCTAACTCTGACGGGACATGCATTCGACGGTAGTAGGTCGCACCTCGGAACTCGAGACTATCGGCGGTACTTGACGGCACGGGATCTGCCCCACATTCTGCCGACCAAGGGGCGCTGGTCCTCAGGAGCCTCTATAAAAATGGTACCTTATGCCCGGATGGGAAAAAGTCGCTCCTCTGCCAAGGCTTGCATCTCCTGGGCGCCATTGAACCCGGATGAATTCCATCAGAAGTCCAGGTGTTCCATCCCGAATGATCGTACAGTCCGTCTCCGCATGGCGCTCTGCATGGCAAGGCTGCCGTTGGGGCGTCGACATGGACGCCGTGCCATGTGATCTCTCCCCCAACGTCACTCACTCGCCCATCGTTGGCACAATCATCCCCCCGACCCGGAGCACCCGTTGACCAATTTTCTGCACATGAAGGATCTCCCCGGCGGGCTGGAGCTCGGCACGACGGTGGCGATCGACTGCGAGACGATGGGTCTCAACCCGCACCGCGACCGTCTTTGCGTCGTGCAAGTGTCCGGCGGAGACGGCGATGCCCATATGGTGCAGATCGAACCCGGACAAAGAGCCGCGCCGAACCTCGAACGGCTGCTCGTGGACAGCGAGATCCTGAAACTCTTCCACTTCGGCCGGTTCGATATCGCAGCGCTCCTCAATGCATTCGGTGTGCGGGCCGAACCCGTCTATTGCACGAAGATCGCGTCGAAGCTCTGCCGGACCTACACCGACCGGCACGGACTGAAGAACCTCCTCGAAGAGCTTTTGGGTACGGACATCTCGAAGCAGCAGCAGACGAGCGATTGGGGCGCCGAGATCCTCACCGAGG
>CAYTBD010000139.1:0-6209 GCA_964435755.1 uncultured Rhodobacterales bacterium | reverse complement strand
TATATTTCCGATAGCCAGGTTAAAGAAAACGAAAGGAGGCCGGGTGGCCGCCTACGCGCATTCGTCCACGGAAATCCGAAGTGCTGGCCGGCCTCGGTCTGTCGGTTCAACTCACCGGGCGGGATGTCGTCGCCCAACCCGTCGACCTGGTTGTCGGTCCACCAGAGTTCGCCAGTCTCAGGGTTGAAGTCCTGGCCGACCGAATTGCGCACGCCCCGGGTGTAGACCTCACGCCCGGTGCCGTCGGTATTCATGCGGATGATGCCGCCGATGCCGAGTTCGTCGTACATTTCAAGTTTCTCGGCGGGCTGCACGTTGTACGGCTGTCCGAGCGAGACGTAGAGCATGCCGTCGGGGCCTATGTCACAGACACGGGCCGAGTGGTTGAAGCTCTCCTCTTCGGGCGGGATCAGTTCGCCCTGCGCGACAACGGTTCCGACCGCTATGTCGGGGCTTTCGAAGAAGAACTCCGCCGCCGGGAACACCAGAATGCGATTGCGCTCGGCGATGTAGAGAAATCCGTCGGGCGAGAAGCACGGTCCGTTCGGGATGTCGAAGGTGACTGACGGCGCGAAGTCCTTGACCTCGTCAGCAACCCTGTTCCGGTCACGGTCGACGATCGACCAGACCTTGTCTTTCCGCGTTCCGGCAAAGAGAACGGTGCCCTGCGGCGCCATGGACATCGAGCGCGCATCCGGCACGACGGCGTAGAGGCTGACCTCGAAGCCATCGGGCACGTTGATATGCTGGATGATGTCGCGCAGCGCCTCGGCCCGCTCCCCTTCCTGATCGATACGCGTGAAGGTCGCGCCCGTCTTCTGCATGTTGGCGAGCTTGTCCATGTTGTCCTGCGCCGCAACAGGTGCGGCGAAGACGGAACTCAACAGAAGCCCTGTGAGCAGTGTCCGCTTTTTCATTCTTTCCTCCCTGGATAGTACCGGCATTCACCACAAGTCGTCGGTAAGGCCGATGACTCATTGATACGGAAAGCCCTCGATAAGTCAACGTTTCTAGTGGTTTGAGGATTGGCCTCAAGCGCGCGGACCGGCATCCGCGCACGGATGACGCGCCTCAGCCCAGCGTCACGTCCAGCAGCATCATCAGGACCAGGCCGGTGATGAGGCCCGTCGTCGCCGCGTTCTGGTGACCGCGCCGGTGGGTCTCGGGGATGATCTCGTGGCTGATGATGTAGAGCATCGCGCCCGCCGCGAACGTCAGCCCCCAGGGCAGCAGCACCTCCGAGGCGCTGACCGCGACGACGCCGATCAGCCCGCCCACCGGCTCGATCAGGCCGGTGGCGAGCGCGACGAGGAACGAGAAGGTCCGGGAGTATCCGAAGCCCACGAGCGCCATGGCCACGGCCAGCCCCTCGGGCGCGTTCTGGAGCCCGATGCCGATGGCGAGCGGCAGCCCGTTGTCCACGTCGCCGCCGCCGAAGCCCACGCCGACCGCGAGGCCCTCGGGAAAGTTGTGGATGGTGATGGCGATCACGAAGAGCCAGATCTTGGCGAGCGCCGCGGTGTCGACGCCTTCCCGTCCGGCGATGAAGTGCTCGTGGGGCAGAAACTCGTTCAGGGCGGCCACGAACACCGCGCCGAGCGCGATGCCGCCCGCGGCAATGAAGGCGGGGCCGGCGGTGCCGCCGTAGGTCTCCCCCGCCGCCTCGATGCCCGGCAGGATGAGCGAGAAGAACGACGCCGACAGCATGACGCCGGCGGCGAAGCCCAGCATCGCGTCGCGCGCCCGTTCCGTCACGTGCCAGCGGGCGAGCACGGGCAAGGCGCCGACCCCGGTCATCAGCCCGGCCAGAAGGCTGGCGAGGGCGCCGATCAGGACGATGTCGGTCATGGCCGCGACCTTACGCGCGTCCCCGCGCGGATTGCCAGAGCGGGGCGGTCTTGGTAACCGTCAACCCTTGCGGGAGAGGGAACGTTCATGCCTGTCATCACCGAAATCGAGGACCTCAAGCGTCTGTACCGGCGGCGCGTGCCCAGAATGTTCTACGACTACACCGAGAGCGGGTCGTGGAGCGAGCAGACCTTCCGTGAGAACTCGTCGGATTTCGATCGGATCCGTCTGCGGCAGCGCATCGCCGTCGACATGGCGAACCGGACGACGAAGACCAGGATGATCGGCGAGGACGTCTCGATGCCCGTGGCGCTGGCGCCGGTGGGCCTCACCGGCATGCAGAGCGCCGACGGCGAGATCAAGGCGGCGCGGGCGGCGGAGACGTTCGGCGTGCCCTACACGCTGTCGACGATGTCGATCTGCTCGATCGAGGATGTGGCGGAGCACACCACCCGGCCCTTCTGGTTCCAGGTCTACACGCTCAAGGACGACGACTTCATGCGCCGCCTGTTCGACCGGGCCCGGGCGGCGAAATGCTCGGCGCTCGTGATCACCGTCGATCTGCAGGTTCTGGGCCAGCGGCACAAGGACATCGTCAACGGCCTGTCCGCGCCGCCCAAGCTCACGCCCACGTCGATCGCGAACATGATGACGAAAGTGCCGTGGGGGCTGGAGATGCTCCGGACCAAGCGGCGCTTCTTCGGCAACATCGTCGGGCATGCGAAGGGCGTGTCGGACCCCTCGTCTCTCGCGTCGTGGACGGCCGAGGCGTTCGACCCCTCGCTCGACTGGAACCGCATCGCGAAATTCAAGGAGATGTGGGGCGGCAAGGTGATCCTGAAGGGCGTGCTCGATGTCGAGGACGCGAAGAAGGCCGCCGAGGTGGGCGCGGACGCGATCGTGGTGTCGAACCACGGGGGGCGGCAGCTCGACGGGGCGCTGTCCTCGATCCGGATGCTCGAGCCGATCCTCGAGGCCGTGGGCGACAAGGTCGAGGTGCATCTCGACAGCGGCATCCGGTCGGGGCAGGACGTGCTGAAGGCGATCGCGATGGGCGCCAAGAGCACCTGGATCGGCCGCGCCTACGTCTACGGGCTCGGCGCGATGGGCGAGGCGGGCGTGACCCGCGCGCTCGAGGTGATCCACAAGGAGCTCGACACCACGATGGCGCTCTGCGGACACCGGAACATCGAGGAGGTCGGACGCGACATCCTTCTGGTGCCGAAGGGCTTCTCGGGCGACTGGGCCTAGAACGCCCGGGCCTCCCGGCCCTTCAGCATCGCCGCGAGCATCAGGGGCACCGACACCAGAAGCACCGCGACCAGCGCGAGCGCGATCCGCAGCGATGTCGCCTCGGAGACGAAACCGATCATCGGCGGCCCGATGAAGAAGCCGAGGAACCCGATCACCGCCGCACGGGAAATCGCGCGGGTGCGTTCGGAGGGCCGCGCATGCTTGCCGACGAGGGCCAGCGCCATCGGCGCGAGAACCGAGACGCCGAGGCCCGACAGGCCGAAGCCGAGATAGGCGATACCGGGCGTCGGGGCGAAGGCGGCGAGCGCCATGCCGGCCCCGGAGAGCGCGGAGGCGCCGACGAGAACCGGCGTCTCGCGGACGCGCTCCGCCATGAGCTGCCCCGACAGCCGTCCGATCCCCATGGTGAGCCCGAGGATGGCCGGGCCGAAGGCGCCTTCCGCCGCGCCGCCGCCCAGCGTGCGCTCGATGTGCAGCGCCGACCAGCCCTCCATCGCGTTCTCCACGAGGAAGGCGACGAGCACGATGCCGCCGCCCCAGGCGACGAGCGCCGCGGGAAAGCGCGCGTCCTCGGGGCCGGCCTCCGCCGTCTCGACCCGCATCACCATGAAGGGCGCGGCGGAGGCGGCGACGAGGGCGATCCCGGCGAAGACCGCGACGGGCGGCAGGCCGGCCTCCCGCGCCAGCCCGGTCGCCACCGCCGCGGCGGCGTAGGCGAACGAGAACATCGCGTGGTTGAGGTTCATCAGGCTGCGCCGGGCGCGGACCTCGATCTCGGAGACGCGGGCGTTCATCACGACGTCGCAGAGCCCCGAACAGACGCCGACGGCCGCCATCGCGGCGGCGAAGGCCGCGGCCGTGGGCGCGATCCCCGGCATCAGGAAGGCCACGGTGAGCGACACCGCCCCCGCCGGCAGCGCGAAGCGCCCGAGCCGCGCGTCGACCAGCGGCGCGAGCCACATCGCCGTCAGGAGACCGAGCGACGCGCCGAGCAGCAGCGCGCCGAAGAGCGCGTCCGAGGCGCCGAGACCCGCCTTGATCACCGGCACGAAGGCCGCGAAGGCGCCCCAGCAGAGACCGAGCGTCGCGAAGGCGAGCGCGGGCGCGCGGGACAGGCGGAGGCCGGAGCGGAGCGACATGCGCGGGCTGTCTCACGACGCCCGGAGCCTCACAAGAGGATTCTTCGGAATGCCTCTTCCCATGGCGCGCGTTCTCGCCTATACGCCGCGCCTCATGGGCGGACACCCTTGGAGGCCGCCCCTCTTACATATTGGAGACTACCCATGGCTGGCGAGATCCCGGATCTTCACGCCACGGTACGGACGGGGACAGGCAAGGGGGCCGCCCGTCAGGCTCGCAGAGAGGGCCACGTACCTGGCATCGTCTATGGCGGCGGCGCAGATCCGCTTCCGATCAACATCCCCTTCAACGTGCTCGTGAAGCGGCTCAAGCAGGGCCGGTTCCTTTCGACGCTCTTCAACATGAAGGTCGAGGGCGAGGACGACGTGCGCGTCATCTGCCGGAGCATCGAGCGCGACGTCGTGAAGGACCTGCCGATGCATGTCGACTTCATGCGGCTGAAGCGCACCTCGAAGATCGCGCTCTTCATTCCTGTCGAGTTCATCAATCAGGAGACGGCCCCGGGCATCAAGCGCGGCGGCACGCTCGTGACGGTGCGTGCGGAAGTCGAACTCAAGGTCACGGCGGGGGACATCCCTGACCACATCACCGTGGACCTCGCGGGCCGCGATATCGGCGACACCATCCACATCTCGGACGTCACGCTGCCCCCGGGCGCGAAACCGACGATCGAGCGTGATTTCGTGATCGCCAACATCACCGCCCCCTCGGGCCTTCGCGGCGCGGGCGCCGGAGAAGAGGGCGAGGGCGAAGAGGCGGAAGCCGCCGAGGCCGAGGAGGAGTGATCTCGTCCCGACCCGGAGATGCGAGGGGCCCCGGCGGGGCCCCTTTTTCGTTCGGAGCCGGCGCTCTGCCAGAGAACGCGTTCGGCTCGGGACATCGTTCGTCTTCGCCGGGTCCAACTTGCGGGTTTTTCCCAATGCGGCCAGTGTCGGCGTCAAATACCGGGAGGCGGTGACCCTTGAAAATAACGTGTCTGAACGGCTGGGGAGGAAAGCTGCACAAAGACCTTCTGACCTATGTCGAAGCCACCGCGCCCGACATCCTTTGCCTTCAGGAAGTCATTCACAGCCCGGAGTCCGAAAAAGATTGGCTGACCTACCGTGACGGCGATCATGTTCTGCCGCAGCGCGCCAATTTCTTCCGCGACGTCTCAAGTACCCTGCCCGATCATCTCGCGATCTTCTGCCCGGCGGCACAGGGCATTCTATGGGATCGGGACCGACAGATCCCGTCGCAATGGGGGCTGGCGACGTTCGTGCACCGCTCTCTGCCGATCATCGGCCAGGTGCAGGGATTCGTTCACAAGGACTATTCTCCATTCGGCTATGGTGATCACCCGCGATCTCGCAGCGCGCACGGTGTCCGGGTCTATGATTACGCCTCCAAACGGTCCGTCAGCATCACACATATGCACGGGCTGCGGGATCCGCATGGCAAGATGGACACGCCCGATCGTGCGGAACAGGCGCGAAAGTTGCTCGATCTGTCCCGACAGGTCTCCAGGCCGGAGGACGTGGTGGTCATCTGTGGTGACTTCAATGTCGAACCGGACAGCGAAACCCTCGCGATCCTCGCGGGCACCGGACTGAAAGAGCTGGTGACCGGACGCGGCTTCGACAGCACCCGAAACACGCAGTACAAGAAGCCGGGCCGGTTCGCGGACTACATGCTGGTCAATCGCGAAGAGGTCGTGAAGGCGTTCGATGTGATCCACGACCCCGAAGTCTCGGATCACTGTCCGCTAGTGCTTGAACTGTAACGGGAAACGCCAAGGCGGTCCGTTCTCCTTCGTAACCGCAAGGCAGAGCTGGCCGCGCAACGGACCACCGCCATCGATTGAGACGGTCCCGGCCCCCCCTACGCCTCGATCGACTGCACGCTTTCGAAGCATTCGAGCTGCGGCGGCCCAAGGTACATGTCGCCGTGATCCCCGGCGCCGCGATGGGCCGCGCGGAACGCCTCGG
>CAYTBD010000138.1:0-6262 GCA_964435755.1 uncultured Rhodobacterales bacterium | reverse complement strand
AGGATCGAGCCTTGGCTCGCGCCAATCGTGCGCAGGATCGCCACGTCGCGGGTCTTGTTCTTCACAAGCATGACAACGCCGGTGATGATGTTGAGCGAGGTGATGGTCAGCAGGACAAGGAACACGATCCGCATCATGGTGCTCTCAATGGCGAGTGCATTCACAATGCCGCTGTTGAGCCGTTTCCAGTCCGTCACGCTGACGATGGGCGCGACAATGCGGATCTGCTCGACAATCTTCTCCGACTGCTCAGGCTTTTCGATGCGCAGTTCGAGATTCTGGTACTGGCCGCGATAGCCGAAGAAAACCTGTGCGGTCTCGATCGGCACCATGGCGAAAATCTGGTCGATGTCGCCGAAGCCGGTGCGGAACACGCCGACCACCTCGAAGGTCGCCTGTTTTGTGGAGGTGCCGAAGGCGGTCTGCTGTGGCTCCGACGAGATCAGCTTGATTTCGTCGCCCGGTATCACGTTCAGGCTCTCGGCCACGCCACTGGCGAGCAGGATCTGCTTGGGCAGGCTGCCATCCGGCGCCTCGCCGAAACGTTCCGCAGAGCCCATGACGAGGCTGTCCTTCACGAATTCGAGTTCGCGGGCAAAATCTCCGGGAAGGCCGCGCACGAAGATGCCGCGCGAAGCCCTCTGCGAGGTGGCAAAGGCCTGGGATTCGATGATCGGCGTGACGGTTTGCACGTCCTCGATGCCGCGCAGGCGGTCGGCAATGCCATCGGCCTCTTCTTCGGAGAGATAGCGCGCATCGACGAACACATGCCCGCGCCCGCTGAGCAGCGATTCCACCATTTCGGAGCGGAAGCCGTTCATCACAGACATGACGACAACCAGCGCCCAGACAGCGAGCGCGATGCCGACCACGGAGATGATCGATACAAGCGCCGCGCCGCCATGCTCGCGTTTCGAGCGCAGGTAGCGCCAGGCCAGGGTGCGCTCGAACCGGCCAAACGGCGCGGCCCGTCCGACCTCTGCGGCCTCCGGTGTCATCGCCGCATCGCTCAAGCGAGCGTCTCCAGCTTTTGAACCGCTTCAGACAAGGGTGCCTCGAAACGCTCGCCGGTCTTGCGGATTTTCACCTCGACCACGCCCTTCTCGACGCCTTTCGGGCCGATGATGATCTGCGCCGGCAGGCCGATCAGGTCCATGCGGGCGAATTTTGCCCCGGCCCGGTCGTCGGTCTCGTCATAGAGCGGTTCCAGACCGGCCTTCTCAAGCATCTGATAAGCTTCCTCGCACGCCGCACTCACCGCCTCGTCTCCGGGACGCATGGAGATGAGCCCCGCGCCGAAGGGCGCAACCGATCGGGGCCAGACAATTCCGTCATCATCATGGCAGGCCTCGATGATCGCCCCGACCAGACGCGACACGCCGATACCGTAAGAGCCGCCATGCACGGGCACCGATCCGCCATCTGGCATCTGCACCTCTGCGCCAAGTGGCGCGGAGTATTTCGTGCCGAAATAGAAGATGTGGCCCACCTCGATGCCGCGGGCGGCCACCTGCCGGTCCTCCGGCACATCGGCCCAGGCCGCCTCGTCATGCTTTTCTTCCGTGGCGGCGTAGAATTTCGTCCGCTTCTCCATTTCCTCGCGCAGGGCCTCGCGGTCCTCGAAGTCGAAACCGGCTCCCGGCGGCGGCACGTCCAGCACGGCCCGGTCGCAATAGACCGCACTCTCGCCGCTTTCAGCCAGGATCAGGAATTCATGCGACAGGTCCCCGCCAATCGGCCCCGGATCGGCCTGCATGGGGATCGCCGTCACACCGAGCCGGGCGAAAGTGTTCAGATAAGCGGCAAACATCTTCTGATAGGAGATGCGCGCGCGCTCCTCATCGAGATCGAAGGAATAGGCGTCCTTCATGAGGAATTCGCGGCCGCGCATCACGCCGAAGCGCGGACGGATCTCGTCGCGGAACTTCCACTGCTGGTGATAGAGATTGAGCGGCAGCTGCTTGTAGCTTTTCACATGGGCGCGGAAGATTTCCGTGATCATCTCCTCATTGGTCGGCCCGTAGAGCAGGTCGCGCTCATGCCGGTCGACAATGCGCAGCATTTCCGGCCCGTAGGCGTCGTATCGCCCGGACTCGCGCCAGAGATCGGCCGACTGCAGGGTCGGCATCAGCATCGCGATGTGCCCGGCGCGCTGCTGCTCCTCGTGGACGATCCGCTCGATGTTGCGCAGCACCTTGTAGCCGAGCGGCAGCCACGAATAGATGCCGGCGCTCGCCTGCTTGATCATGCCCGCGCGCAGCATCAGCCTGTGCGAGGCGATCTGCGCGTCGGCGGGCGTCTCCTTCAGAACCGGCAGGAAATAGCGGGAAAGGCGCATGGACGGACCCTGTTCGTTTGCATCCGCGCCGGTCTAGGGCATCGCCCGGGCGCGGGCAAGCGGAGCCGCGCCCTTGCGCGGAGCGGCACCTTGAGCGATGAGGGACCGGACAAACCGAGGATCAGCGGATGGCGCTCCCTGTCAGGGAACAGATGCAATACTGGGGACTTGCCGCGGCGGTCTTCCTCGCGCTGCTGTGGCTTCTCTCGGACGTGATCCTGCCCTTCGTGCTCGGCGCGGCGATCGCGTATCTGCTCGACCCGATCGCCGACAGGCTGGAGCGGCTGGGGCTCAGCCGGGCGCTGGCGACGGGCGTCATCACGGCGCTCTCCATCCTGATCTTCGTCCTGCTCGCGCTGCTCATCATTCCGACGCTGGTGGACCAGGCCACCGGCCTGATCGAGGCCGCGCCCCAGATCGCGACCAACCTTCAGTCGTTCGTCACCGAACGCTTCCCCGAAATCGGCGATGCGAACTCGACGGTGCGCCAGTCGCTCGTCACGCTCGCCGAGACGTTTCAGGCGCGCGGGGCGGAGCTGCTCAATCGCGTCATCGCGTCGTTCTCGGGCATCGTGAACGCCATCGTGCTCTTCGTGATCGTGCCGGTGGTGGCCTTCTATCTCCTGCTCGACTGGGACAACATCGTCGCCCGCGTCGACGGTCTTCTCCCCCGCGACCACGCGCCGACGATCCGGCACCTCGCCAGGGAGATCGACCGCACACTGGCGGGCTTCGTCCGCGGCCAGGGCACCGTCTGTCTTCTCCTCGGCATCTACTACGCCGTTCTCCTCGCGGTCGTCGGCCTGCAGTTCGGGCTGGTGATCGGCTTCATCGCCGGAGCGCTGACCTTCATCCCCTACGTGGGCGCGCTCGTCGGGGGCGTGCTCGCCATCGGGCTCGCGCTCTTCCAGTTCTGGGGCGACTGGTGGTGGATCGTGGCCGTCTGGGCGATCTTCCAGTCCGGCCAGTTCATCGAGGGCAACATCCTGACGCCCAAGCTCGTGGGCTCATCGGTGGGCCTTCACCCGGTCTGGCTGATCTTTGCGCTTTCGGCCTTCGGCGCGCTCTTCGGTTTCGTCGGCCTTCTCGTCGCCGTCCCCGTCGCCGCCGTGCTCGGGGTCCTGGCCCGGTTCGGCACCGAGAAGTACCGTGAAAGCCGCCTCTATCAGGGGGTGGACGAGACGGACGCCGACTAGCGCATGGCCGAACAACTCGCCTTTCCCCTTCCGGCTCGCCCGGCGCTCGGCCGCGGGGACTTCTTCGTCTCTCCCGCCAACGAGGCGGCCGTGACGATGGTCTCGCACGACGCGTCATGGCCCTCGGGCAAGCTCGCGCTCTGCGGGCCCGAAGGCTCCGGCAAGAGCCATCTCGTCCAGGTCTGGGCCGCCGATCACGCGGCGGAGATCGTCGCGGCCGCCGAGATGGGCGCCGCGGACGTCGAGCGATTGGCGTCCCGCGGACGGGTCGCCGTGGAAGACATCGAGGCGCTGAAGCCCGGCGAGGCCGGAGAGGTGCCGCTGTTTCACCTCCACAACCTGCTCCTGGCCTCCGGCGGCCGGCTTCTCCTGACCGCCCGGAGTGCGCCGTCGCGCTGGCAGATCGCCCTGCCCGATCTGAGGAGCCGCCTTCAGGCCATTGGACTCACGACACTTTCCGCGCCGGACGACGTCCTCCTCGGCGCGGTCATCATGAAGCTCTTCGCCGACCGGCAGATCGCCGTTCCGCCCGCCCTGATCCCGTATCTGGTGCAGCGCATCGACCGGTCCTTCGCCGCCGCGCGCGACATCGTGGAGCGGCTGGACGCCGCCGCGCTGTCGGAAAGACGTCCCGTCACCCGCGCGCTCGCGATGCGACTGCTGGACAACGCCCCGCCCGGCGAGGCATGATCTTCGCAAAACAATCACAATTGCGGCCGATAACCCCCTCATGACGCAAACGGATTTTCTCGCAGCGCCCTTCCCCCCGCCCGTGGAGCTCTCCGAAGAGGAGATGGCCGGGCCCGGACGCTTCTTCAATCGGGAGCTTTCCTGGCTCGCCTTCAACTGGCGCGTTCTCGAAGAGGCGTCGAACCCGCGCGTGCCGCTTCTCGAACGGGTCCGCTTCGTGTCGATCTCGGCCACCAACCTCGACGAGTTCTACACCGTGCGCGTCGCCGGTCTGCGCGAACTCGCGCACGCGGGCAACACCAGCCCCGCGATCGACGGCCTGACGCCGGCCGAGCAACTTGTCCTGATCGACGAACGCGCCCGCCGCCTGATGGCGGAGCAACTGGTCGCCTGGGGCAAGCTGCAGGCCGAGATGGAGCAGGAGGGAATCTCGCTTCTCTCCCGCGACCAGCTCGAACAGGGCGACAAGGCGTATCTGGACGACTTTTTCCTCAACCAGGTCTTCCCTGTCCTGTCGCCGCTCGCGATCGACCCGGCGCACCCGTTTCCGTTCATTCCGAATACCGGCTTTTCCCTCGCGCTCCAGCTCCAGAGGAAAAGCGACAAGCGCGACCTGCAGGCCCTCCTGCCGATCCCGCACCAGATCGACCGTTTCGTCCGGCTGAACGCGCCGCCGGGCCGGCACCGGTTCCTGCCGCTCGAGGAACTGCTGCTGCTCTACTTCGAAAGCCTGTTCCCCGGCTACCGGATCAAGGACCACTGCGCCTTCCGCGTCCTGCGCGACAGCGATCTGGAACTCGAGGAGGAGGCCGAGGACCTCGTGCGCGAATTCGAGGTCGCGCTCAAGCGCCGCCGCCGGGGGGAGGTGGTGCGCATGAAGATCTCCGCCGGCGCCCCGGAGAGCCTGCGCACGACGATCATGCGCGAGTTGCATGTCACCGACGAAGAGGTGATCGAGGTCGACGGCCTGATCGGCACTGCCGACCTCAAGGAACTGGTGCTCGACGAGCGGCCGGACCTTCTGTGGCCGTCCTTCACGCCGCGCGTGCCCGAACGGGTCCAGGATCACGAGGGTGACATGTTCGCGGCGATCCGCCAGAAGGACATGCTGCTGCATCACCCCTACGAGACCTTCGACATGGTCGTCCGCTTCCTCGCGCAGGCGGCGGCGGACCCCGACGTGGTGGCGATCAAGCAGACGCTCTACCGCACCTCGCGCGACAGCCCGATCGTCGCCGCGCTCTGCGAGGCGGCGGAAGAGGGCAAGTCGGTCACCGCGCTGGTGGAGCTCAAGGCGCGCTTCGACGAGGCGGCGAACATCCGGCAATCCCGGCGGCTGGAGCGCGCGGGCGCGCATGTCGTCTACGGCTTCATCAACTACAAGACCCACGCCAAGATCTCGACGGTCGTGCGCCGCGAGGCCGGACAGCTCGTCACCTACACGCATTACGGCACGGGCAACTATCACCCGATCACGGCGCGGATCTACACCGACCTCAGTCTCTTCACCTGCGACGCCCCGCTCGGGCGCGACGCCACCCGGGTCTTCAACTACCTCTCCGGATACGCCCAGCCGGAGCGGCTCGAGAACCTCTCGATCTCGCCGCTCACGCTGAAGGGCACGCTTCTGGAACGCATCGCGGAGGAGGCCGAGCACGCGGCGGCCGGGCGCCCGGCGGTGATCTGGGCCAAGATGAACAGCCTCGTGGAGGCCGACGTCATCGACGCGCTCTACCTCGCCTCCCAGGCCGGCGTGAAGATCAGCCTCGTGATCCGCGGGATCTGCGGGTTGCGGCCGGGCATACAGGGGCTTTCGGAGAACATCCGGGTGAAGTCGATCGTCGGGCGCTTCCTCGAACACTCCCGCATCGTCTGCTTCGGCAATGGCCAGGGCCTGCCGTCCAAGAAGGCGCGCGTCTACATTTCCTCCGCCGACTGGATGGACCGGAACCTCAACCGCCGGGTCGAGACGCTCGTCGAGTGCCTGAACCCGACGGTGAAGGCCCAGATCGTCAGCCAGATCATGGCCGCCAACCTC
>CAYTBD010000137.1:0-6271 GCA_964435755.1 uncultured Rhodobacterales bacterium | reverse complement strand
GTCGCCCATGAAGGCGTCGATGTGGGGTATGACGTTGAAGGCGATCTGCTTGGTGAATTTCTCGGGCTCGATCTCCTGACCGGGAACATACATGCCCTTGGTCTGGTCCCAGAGCTCGTCCATCGCATCCTTCCCGGCGCCCGAAACCGACTGGTAGGTCGAGACGACGACGCGCTTCACCCGCGCCCGGTCGTGAAGCGGCTTCAGCGCAACCACCATCTGCGCGGTCGAGCAGTTCGGATTCGCGATGATGTTCTTCCTGGAATATCCCGCGATCGCCTCCGGGTTCACCTCGGGAACGATCAGCGGCACGTCCGGGTCGTATCGGTAGAGGGAAGAGTTGTCGATCACGACGCAACCGGCCCGCGCGGCCTTGGGCGCGTACTGCTTCGTCGCCTCGGCCCCGATCGCGAAGAGCGCGATGTCCCAGCCGGCGAAATCGAAGGTTTCGAGATCCTTGGTCTTCAGTGTCTTGTCGCCGAAGCTGACTTCGGTGCCGAGGGATTTGCGCGACGCGAGCGCGACGACTTCGTCCGCCGGAAACCGACGTTCCGCCAGGATGTTCAGCACTTCGCGGCCCACGTTGCCCGTGGCGCCGGCGACGACGACTCTGTAGCCCATCTGGGTCTCCTGATGTCATGTGACGCGGCCTCATAGCGGATCGGTCCCGCAGCGAAAAGGGGCTTGGGTGGGCAGGCGCGCCTTTTGCCGAAACCTGTAAGTCCAGGTTGACACTTTTCTGGACGCGCAGGCGTGCATCGCCTATCATCGAATTGCTCCTGACGCGAGACGACCATGCTTGACGCTTCCGATGCCCGGCGCCCGATCTGGTCTCCCGAACCCGGCCCCGCCGCGCCTCGGAACATGTGCACCGACTGCGGCCTGTCGCGGACGGCGAAGGCCGATGATTGCGGGCGGGCGTGCCAGTTCATCCAGCCGGACTATCCGAAGATGGAGGCGCTGGTTCATGGCCGGCCGCGCGATCCCGACCGGGCCGACGAACGCTTCTTCGGGCCCTACCGCGCGATGCATCGCGCGGCACTCGCCGACCCGCGTCCGGGCGCGCAGTGGACGGGACTGACCACGCGTCTCGCCGAGAGGCTTCTGGAAACGGAAGCTGTCGACGCGGTCCTCACGATGGCGCCTGATGCCGAGGATCGCTGGAAGCCGGTGCCTGTCATCATCACCGAGGCGGGAGAGATGGCACGCGCACGGGGGATGCGCATGGGCTATGCGCCGCTTCTGTCGCTTCTCGAGCCGGCCGCGGCGGCCGGTCATCGGCGGATCGCCGTCATCGGTATTCCCTGCCAGGTCTACGCGTTGCGCGTGATCGAGGCGGAACTCGGCTTCGAGAGCGTTACCGTGATCGGCACGCCCTGCTCGGACAACACCACGACAGAGAACTTCCACACGTTCCTTTCACTGCTGTCCGACAGGCCCGATACCGTCACCTACCTCGAGTTCCGCGCCGACTACCACGTCGAACTGCGCTTCGAGGACGGCTCGCGCCGCGAGATCCCGTTCCTGCGCCTGCCGATCTCGGATCTCCCCCCGGACTTTTTCCCGCTCACCTGCCGCACCTGCGTCGACTACACCAACGTGCTGGCCGACATCACCGTGGGCTACATGGGCGGCGAGGGAGAGCAGTGGCTCATCGTCCGGAACGAACGTGGCCAGGCGCTGCTCGATCTTCTGGGCGACGAGGTGCGGCTGTCGCAGCCCGGTGACAAGGGCAAGCGCACCAACGCTGTCAAGGGCTTCATGGAGAACACGCGCCGGGCGGCGGGCGGCCTGCCGCTCCGCCGGATGCCGAACTTCATGCGCGGGATCGTGGGCTGGCTCCAGCCGCGGACCGGGCCGCGCGGGCTCGAGTTCGCCCGGACGCGACTGGAGATGAAGGCGATCGAGACGGTGCTGCACCTCCGCCGTCAGATGCCGCGCCGGATGAAGCACATGGTGCCGGATCATGTCTGGGAGCTGGTCGAACCCTACGGCTTGGCGCCCGAGCCGGGTGAGCGCAAGCAGCCCCGGACCAAGTGACGCCAAGGCCGACGAAAGTCACTTCAGGCGGCGGTTCGAACGCAGCCCCCGGATGTCTTGGGCCAGCCTTTCGCATCCTCGCGGCGCAACCTATCGAACTGGCAGGGTGGTCGCTGGCCCCCGCTTTTCGATCAGGGAGATGGCGAGCGAGGCGATCACGGCCGCGGTGAAGAGGTAGAGCCCCCAGGCAACGTCGATCTGCCCGACACCGATGCCCTTGGCGATGACGACGTAGAGAGCGAGGATGAAGATGTCGGCCATCGCGAGCTTGCCGAGGATCGCGATGGCGGGCTGGGTCACCGCCGACAGCAGGCCGAACTGGATCAGCGCCATGCCGAGACACTTCAGCATGGGCGCCACGAGCGCGAAGAACGTCACGGCGATGGCAAGGAAGACATCCGTTTCCCAAAGCTTCTGGATGCCGGAGACGACGGTGATCGTGTCGGGCTCGAAGAGCGTGCTGCCACCGAGCCACGAAGGCATCTGGAACTGCGGCAGAAGCCCGGTTTCGATCAGGGGCGCAAACCAGGCGATCGGAAAAGCGGCAATCAGCGAGAGGTTGAGATACTTGGCGGTCTGTTGCAGCGACATGCGCGCGCTCCGTGGCAATCCGTTCCACGGGCCGATAATGGAATTGGGAGGGATTGTCAGTGGCCTATGTCCATCACCCAGGTTTCCGCGTGATGGTTGAGCCGTGGTCGCGTCCCCGACACGGTGACGGAAGCCGACCCTAGCGCTTCGGTTTCGCCGCCTCGATCGCCTGCCCGATCACCTCCGCGTCACCCACGTGGTTTGCCAGGACGAGGATCAGCCGTGCGTTGAAGGCCGCGCTTTCCTCCTTGGTCAGTCCGTCGTGGGCGGCGACGAGCGCCTCGTAGACGGCGTCGGGCGCGGCGAGGTTCGGGTCGAGTGTCAGTGCCATGTCAGGTCCTCCCGGCGGCGCGGCGCATGGCGGTACGGACCTGCCGGTCATCGAAGGAGGGCCGCCGCATCGCCACGTGCTGATCGGGACGGATCAGATAGACAGCCGACGCGGCGTCGCCGAGATACCGCTCCCCGAGCGCCCCGGTCCGGTCATCCCTGGCCGAGACCGAAAGCCCTGTTGCGGTCACACCGCCCTCCGTCACGCTCTCGGGCACCTCCGCGTCGATTGCGAGTATCGTGAAGCCGCCGCCCAGCCTGTCCAGGAGGAAGCCTTCGCCCAAAGGCGCGTCGGGGCAGGGGGAGCCGGGCCGTGTTCGCTCCGGTCCGTCCAGCGCGTCGGGGCTGTTGAGCCCGGACCCGTCGTAGGTGCACGGCCGGCTCAGCCGCCCGGAGTTCACCAGCGGCCGTGCCATGGGATAGTGTTCGGCGAGGTCCAGAACCGCGTCGCGGAAGATGCGGCTCTGATCCGATTTCGGCGTGATGAACTCGGTCGAGCGGGTCGAGTTCAGGATGTTCTCGTCGGCGCCGTGGATGCGCTCGGTGTCGTAGCTGTCGAGCAGGCTCTCCGGCGCCGCTCCGTCGATCACGAGTTTCAGTTTCCAGGCGAGGTTGTCTGTGTCCTGAAGTCCGCTGTTCGCGCCGCGCGCCCCGAACGGGCTGACCTGATGCGCGCTGTCGCCCGCGAAGATCACCCGACCGTGGCGGAACTTCTCCATGCGGCGGCACTGAAACGTGTAGATCGAGACCCACTCGAGCTCGAACTTCACGTCGTCGCCCAGCATCGCCTTCAGCCGCGGGATCACGTTCTCCGGCCTCTTCTCGGCCTCCCGGTCGATATTCCAGCCCAGTTGCAGGTCGATCCGCCAGACCCCGTCGGGCTGCTTGTGGAGGAGTGCGGACTGCCCCTTGTTGAACGGCGGATCGAACCAGAACCAGCGTTCCGTCGGGAAATCGGCGTCCATGACCACGTCGGCAATCAGGAAATTGTCCTCGAAAACGCGCCCCGTGAAATCGAGCCCCATCATCGCCCGCGTGGGCGAGGTTGCCCCGTCGCAGGCGATCAGCCAGTCGGCGTCGATCCGGTAGGATCCCTCCGGCGTCGCGACCTCCAGACGGACGCGGTCCTCCATCGGCTGCGCATCCGTCACCTTGCTGGCGCCCCGGATCTCGATGGGCGCGCCGTCCGCGCGAAGCTGCCGGACCCGCTCCACCAGAGCGTGCTCGAAATGGTATTGCTGCAGATTGATGAAGGCAGGCCGCTTGTGCCCCTCCTCCGGAAGCAGGTTGAACTCGAAGACCTTCCGATCGCCGAAGAAGACCTTGCCGAGATTCCAGACGACGCCCTTTTCGACAAGCCCGTCGCCCAGCCCAAGCCGGTCACAGATTTCCAGCGTCCGCTTCGAAAAGCAGATCGCGCGCGAGCCGAACGAAACCTTCGTGTTGTCGTCGAGCACCACGACCTCGACCCCCTGCTGCGCGAGATCGATCGCGGCGGCGAGGCCCACCGGCCCGGCTCCGATCACCGCGACGGCATGCCTGACCGGCGTCTTGGCGTCCTGATCCGCGGACCGTTCATAGGGATAGAGCGGCGTCTCGAAGATCTTGTTCATTTTGGCATTCTCAGATGCCCGGAACCAGCGGAACCCCGCAGCCGGCCAGCGCGAGGAGTCCGATCAGGACGAGATATCTCATGACTGCAACGCCTCCCACATGTTCTTGTCGCGCTCTGCCGTCCAGATCCGCGGCGTGTCGATATCCTGCGCCTCGTCGTAGGCGCGCGCCACGTTGAACGGCAGGCAGTGTTCGTAGATCGCGTAGTCGCCGAACTTCGGATCGCAGACCTCGCGGCAGGCCGCCATCGCCTCTTTCAGCGATCCGCCGCGGAGCGCCACCTTCGCCACGCTCCTGTACGTCGACGTCACGAAGTCGCCGGTCAGGTCCAGCGCCTCGTTGACCTTCGCCGAACCCACAAGCGCATCGCCGCGTCCCGGCGCGATCGCGTCGAGATCCCATGACCTGATATTTTCGAGCGTCTCCGGCCAGTCGTGGAAATGCCCGTCGCCGCAGTAGCAGGCCGAGTGGTATTCGACGATGTCGCCTGTAAACATCACGTTCTGGTCGGGCACGTGGACGACCATGTCGCCCGCCGTATGCGCCCGGCCAAGCTGCATCATGTCGATCCGCCGGTTCCCCAGATAGACGCTGAGCCGTCCGTCGAACGTGGTCGTCGGCCAGGTCAGGCCGGGAATTTCCTCGTGACCCTGGAAAAGTCGCGGGAACCGGGCGAACTCGCTGTCCCAGTCTTCCTGTCCGCGCTCTGCCACCATGGCGCGCGCCTTCTCCGACATGACGATCTGCGGTGCACCGTAGGCAGCAGCGCCGAGGACGCGAACCGCGTGATAGTGGGTGAGCGCAAGATGCGTTATCGGCTTGTCCGTGACGCTTCGCACGCACTCGATGACCTTGCGCGCGAGCCGGGGCGTCGCCTGGGCCTCCACGATCATCACGCTGTCGTCGCCAATAATGACGCCTGAATTGGGATCGCCCTCGGCGGTGAAGGCGTAGATGCCCTCTCCGATCTCGGTAAAGCTCGTTGCCTTTTCCGTCAGGTCGCCCTGCGATGCGAATGCCTTGGCCATGCTTCTCCTCTCGTTTCACCGGACGCGGGCGATCCCGGCCTCGTCTTGTCGCCGCGCTTCCGATCGTCCGAAGCGCCTTCGCTCCTTTTGATCGGTCGCGCGCCGATCTGCAAATGCGGATACGTGATACTCCGGAGCGGTGAACCCAAGGTCTCCGTGTCCGAACGGGAAGACGCGCCAACGACCGGCGGCATCAGTCCTTGAGGCCCGGCGTCCCGTCGAACTTCTTCTCGAGATCCTTCCAGCAGTCGATGTAGTCGTCCTGCAGCGGCGCCTCCTTCGCGGCGAAGGCCGTGAGGTGCTGCGGAAAGCGCGTCTCGAACATGAAGGACATCGTGTTGTCGAGCTTCTCGGGCCCGAGGTCCGCGTTCGACGCTCCCTCGAAGGCGTTCCGGTCAGGACCATGCGGGAGCATCATGTTGTGCAGGCTCATGCCCCCCGGAACGAAGCCCTGCGGCTTCGCGTCGTACTGGCCGTAGATGTTGCCCATCAGCTCGGACATGACGTTCTTGTGGTACCATGGCGGGCGGAAGGTATTCTCGGCCACCATCCAGCGTTCGCGGAAGAGCACGAAGTCGATGTTCGCGGTCCCCGGCGTTCCCGAGGGCGCGGTCAGGACCGTGAAGATCGACGGGTCGGGATGGTCGAAGAGGATCGCGCCGACCGGG
>CAYTBD010000136.1:0-6308 GCA_964435755.1 uncultured Rhodobacterales bacterium | reverse complement strand
GGACCTGACGCCCGACGACAGCCTGCCCGGCATCCGGGTGGAGGCGACGGTGAAGACCACGGGCCAGACCGGCGTCGAGATGGAGGCGCTGACGGCGGTGTCTGTCGCGTGCCTCACGCTCTACGACATGCTGAAGGCGGTCGAGAAGGGCATGGAGATCGGCGGCATCCGCCTGACCCTCAAGGACGGCGGCAAGTCGGGCCGCTACGAGGCATGATCTCCGTCGACGAGGCGCTGGCCCGCATCTTCGCGCTGTGCGAGGTGATGGAGACCGAGGCGGTGCCGCTGGCGGACGCGGCCGGGCGCGTTTTGGCCGCCCCGGTGACCGCGCGGCGCGACCAGCCGCCGTTCCGCGCCTCCGTGATGGACGGCTACGCCGTGCGCGGCGACGCGGTCGCGGTCGGAGCGCAGTTCGAAGTCATGGGTGAAGTCCCCGCGGGGACATCCTTTCGCGGCGAAGTCGCCGCCGGCGAGGCGGTCCGCATCTTCACCGGCGCGCCGATGCCCGAGGGCACGGATCATGTGGTGATCCAGGAGGACGTGGATCGCGACGGCGACCGGATCACGCTCAGGGACACGCTCGACCCCAAGCCCAACGTGCGCGCGGTCGGCACCGATTTCCGCGCCGGCGACACGGTCGATGCGCCGCGACGTCTGAAACCCGCCGACCTCGCGCTCATCGCGGCGATGAACGTCCCCGTCGTGGCGGTCCGCCGCAGGCCGGTCGTCGCGATCCTGGCCACCGGGGACGAACTCGTCATGCCCGGCGGCGATCCGGGGCCCGACCAGATCATCGCCTCGAACGCCTTCGCGCTGAAGGCGATGGTCGAGGCCGAGGGGGCGGAGGCCCGGATGCTGCCGATCGCGCGGGACGACGCGGCAAGCCTCGCCATGGCCTTCCGGCTGGCCGAGGGCGCCGACCTGCTGCTGACCATCGGCGGCGCGTCGGTGGGAGACTATGACCTCGTGGGATCCGCCGCCGCGGAGCATGGCGTGGAGCGCGCCTTCTACAAGGTCGCCATGCGCCCGGGAAAGCCGCTCATGGCGGGCAAGGCGGACGGCATGGTGATGATCGGGCTGCCGGGAAACCCCGTATCGGCCATCGTCTGCGGGGTGATCTTCGTCCTGCCGGCGGTGCGGGCGATGCTCGGCCTCGGGGCGCATCCGGCCCCGCGGTCGCGCGCCCCGCTCGCCGCGCCGCTCGGCGCCAACGGCCCCCGCGAGCACTACATGCGCGCGGTGCTCGCCGACGGCAAGCTGACCGCGATGTCGAGCCAGGACAGTTCGCTCCTGTCGATCCTGTCCAGCGCCAACGCGCTGATCGTCCGCCCCGTGAGCGATCGGCCCCGCGATGCGGGCGAGATCGTCGACTACCTGCCCCTCTGACCCAACAGGTTGACACAAAAGGGGAACATGGATAGAACATCCGCGAACGGCCCTTGAGGGCCAGTCGAGGAGGTTCGGTCGATGCTGACCCGCAAGCAACTGCAACTGCTGGATTTCATCAACAAGCGGATGGAGCGCGACGGCGTCCCGCCGTCCTTCGACGAGATGAAGGACGCGCTCGACCTGCGGTCGAAATCCGGCATCCACCGCCTGATCACCGCGCTCGAGGAACGCGGCTTCATCCGGCGTCTGCCGCACCGGGCCCGCGCGCTCGAGATCGTCAAGCTGCCCGACGCGATGGGCAAGCAGGGCTTCGTGCCCCGGGTGATCGAGGGCGACAAGGCCGCGCCGCCGAAGCGGGCGATGCCGGTCGCGGCCGACGCGCTGGAGATCCCCGTCATGGGCCGGATCGCGGCGGGCGTGCCGATCGAGGCGATCGAGACCGTGTCGCACCACGTGGCCGTCCCGGGGCAGATGCTGTCGGGCCGCGGCCATCATTACGCGCTCGAGGTGAAGGGCGACTCGATGATCGACGCGGGCATCAACGACGGCGATGTCGTGGTGATCCGCGAGGCCTCGACGGCCGAGAACGGCGACATCGTGGTCGCCCTCGTCGAGGATCAGGAGGCGACGCTCAAGCGGTTCCGCAGGAACGGCTCGGCCATCGCGCTCGAAGCGGCGAACCCGGCCTACGAGACGCGGGTCTACCGCGAGGATCAGGTGAAGGTGCAGGGCACGCTCGTCGGGCTGATCCGCACCTACTGAGCGTTCCAGGGCCGGCGCCCGATCCGGTCCCGCACGGTCACGAGGCGCGGGCCGTCGGGGTCCGCCCAGATCGCGATGGCGCCCGTCCCGCCGAGCGCGGCCCGGTCGAACAGCCGGCATGGCCCCGGTTCCACGGCCTCTCCCGAGAAGACGACGAACCGCCCCTCCGTGCAGGCCTCCGCCAGCCGGTCGCGCCCGCCCCGGCCGGTGATGTGCACGACCCGGTCCGTGCCGAGCGGGACTTCGAGCGCGCCCGCCTCTCCGCCGAACCCGGTCCGCAGCGCGGCCTCCGCCTGCCCGGCCGGGTCGCCGTCGTTCTCCAGCCAGCTCGACGCCGCGAAGCCGTCGCCCCTCGGCTTGGACAGGGCCCGGCCATCGGGCGTCAGGACCCCGACGAGGCCACCGGTCTCCGCGATCAGCAGGTCGGGCCGCTGGACCTGCGTCCAGAGACCCAGCGCGGCCGCCATCGGCAGCACGCCGAGCGCCCGCGCGCGCCCCTGCCAGATCACCAGCCACAGGCCGCCCAGGGCGAGCGCCGGCAGGACCGCGATCTGTGGCGACGGCACGAAGGAGAGCGCGCCGTCGAGCCCCGCCACCCATTCCGCGACGTGCAGGATCCACTCGATCGCGGGCCGCATGATCGCCAGGCCGATCCAGTGCAGCCCGAGCGGCGCCAGAAGGGCGGCGAGGACGGCGGCGGGCATGATGATCGTGCCCATCAGCGGCACCGAGAGCGTATTGGCGAGGAGCCCGTAATGCGGCACCTGGTTGAAATGCGCCGCCGCGATGGGCGCCGTGGCGGCGCCCGCGACGCCCGAGGAGACGAGCAGCGCGAGGAGCGGCCGCGTCCAGCGCGGCGCGCGCCACGTCTCCCAGTCGCGGAGCTTGGCGAAGGCCGCGATCAGCGCCGTCGTGGCGGCGAAGGACATCTGGAATCCGGGCCCGGTCAGCGCCTCGGGCCGGAGCGTCAGCACGATGAGCGCGGCCATGGCGACGGCCCGCAGCGTGAGCGCGCGGCGGTCGAACAGCACCGCCACGAGAACGACGGCGACCATGACGAAGGCCCGTTCGGTCGCGACGTTGCCGCCCGAGAGCGCGAGGTAGACGGCGCCGGCCGCGAGCGCCACGACCGCCGCGATCTTCTTGAGCGGCGCGCGCAGCGCGAGCGCCGGGACCGCCGCGAGCCCGTAGCGCACCGCGCCGAAGACGAAGGCAGTCAGAAGCCCCATGTGCAGCCCGGAGATCGCGAGAAGGTGGGCGAGGTTCGACGCGCGAAGAGCCTCCAGCGTCCCCGCGTCGATGGCGGAGCGGTCGCCGGTCGTGATCGCCACCGCGAAGGCCCCTGCCCGTCCCGGCATCGCGTCGCGCACGGCGGCCGAAATCGCCATGCGGCTGCGGTAGACGAAGAGCCCGGCGCGGCCGTCCTCCGCCGGGCGGAACGTCAGGACCGGGGTCCGCGTGTAGCCGACCGCGCCCAGCCGGTCGAAATAGGCCTGCCGCTGAAAGTCGAAGCCGCCCGGCTCCACCGGGCCGGAGGGCGGCGAGAGGTGGCCCGTGAGGATCACCGTCAGCCCCGGCTCCGGCACGATCCAGCGCTGGTCGCCGTGGAGGGACACGCGCACGCGCGCCGGGGTTCGCTCCGGCGGCATGTCGCGCAGGACGACCCGGTCGAGGGTGAGGCGCGGCTTGTCGGACCGGGACCGGTCGATGCCCACGACACGGCCCTCGACCGGACCGTAGTAGCGAAAGCCCAGGACCGGCTCCGCGACGGTGTGGGTCCTGAGCCCGGCCACGGCGAGCCCCGCCCCGACGGCGAGCAGCGCGACGAGGAGCGGGCGGGACCGCAGCACCGTCGCCGCCGCGAGGACGCCCACCGCCAGCGCGACGCCGAGGAGCGCCCAGCCGCGGGCGTCCGGCTCCGCCCGCAGCGCGAAGTACGCGCCGATCCCGATCCCGTAGCACACCGGCACCCAGGGAAAGAGATGGCCGCGCTGGCGGTCGAGGAGGCCGGAGATCCGCGGATCCGGGCGCACCCTTGTCCTGAAAGTCCCGGTTGGATACACCCGGCGAGGCTAGTTCCCCATGGTTTCCGGAAGGTTAATGCGCCCCATGTCCGAGCGTTCCCCCGACCGCCCTACTGACCGCCCCCCCGAGCGCCCGGTGGTCACCCGTTTCGCCCCCTCGCCCACGGGATACCTGCACATCGGCGGCGCGCGGACGGCGCTTTTCAACTGGCTCTACGCGAAACACACCGGCGGCCGCTTCCTGCTGCGGATCGAGGACACCGACCGCGCCCGCTCCACGCCCGAGGCGACCGAGGCGATCTTCCGCGGCCTGCGCTGGCTCGGGCTCGACTGGGACGGCGAGGCGGTGAGCCAGGCGGCCCGCGCCGGACGCCACGCCGAGGTCGCGCGCGAGATGCTGGCCAAGGGATCGGCCTACAAGTGTTTTTCCACCCAGCAGGAGATCGAGGCATTCCGCGAGGCCGCCCGCGCCGAGAGCCGCTCGACGCTGTTCCGGAGCCCGTGGCGCGACGCGCCCGAACCGGCGCACCCCGACGCGCCCTTCGTGATCCGCGTGAAGGCCCCGCGCGAGGGCGAGACGGTGATCCGCGACCGGGTGCAGGGCGACGTCAGGATCCGCAACGATCAGCTCGACGACATGGTGATCCTCCGTTCGGACGGAACGCCGGTCTACATGCTGGCCGTGGTCGTCGACGATCACGACATGGGCGTGACCCACGTGATCCGGGGCGACGACCACCTCAACAACGCCGCCCGCCAGATGCTCGTCTACCACGCGATGGGCTGGGAGGTGCCGGTCTGGGCGCACATCCCGCTCATCCACGGCGAGGACGGCAAGAAGCTGTCGAAACGCCACGGCGCGGTGGGGCTCGAGGACTGGCAGGCGCAGGGCTATCCGGCGGAAGCGATGCGGAACTACCTCGCGCGGCTCGGCTGGTCGCACGGCGACGACGAGGTGTTCTCGACCCGGCAGGCGATCGAGTGGTTCGACATCGACGGAATCAAGAAGGCGCCCGCGCGGCTCGACCAGAAGAAACTCGACCATATCTCGAGCCGGCACATCGCCACGATGGACGATGCTGCGCTCGTGCAGGAGATCGTCGCGTTTCGCGCTGCAACGAAGCAAGAGGATCTGACCTCGGACCAGATCGCGGGGCTGTCCCGTGCGATGTATTGCCTCAAGGACCGGGCCCGCACCCTGGCGGAACTTCTTGAAAAGGCTCATTTCGTCCTGACGGCGCGGCCGATCGAGCCGGACGACAGGGCGGCGAAGGCGCTCGATCCGGTATCCCGTGGTATACTGTCGGAATTGACGCCGCACCTGCGAAATGCTAGCTGGTCGCGAGACGCGCTCGAGGATATCCTGACACAGACCGCCGAGGCGCGCGGGATGAAGTTCGGGGCGCTCGCCGGACCGTTGCGGGCAGCGCTCGCCGGCCGCAGCGTCACCCCGAGCGTCTATGACATGATGCTCGTGCTCGGACGGGATGAGACCGTGGCACGGCTCGAAGACGCCGGCCGGACCTGACCGGCCGCACCGACGCCCGCGCCTCCGGTGAAGCGGGAACAACGATCACGGCGGACCGCCTGAACCTCGGGGGACGCGACAGGAAGGACCGAAAACCATGCCCGATACCCAAAAGGCGCCGAAGTCCGCGACGCTGAGCTTCGGCGACACGTCGATCGAGTTGCCGATCCTGTCGCCCACGGCGGGACCCGACGTCGTCGACATCCGCAAGCTCTACGCGCAGGGCGACGTCTTCACCTACGACCCCGGCTTCACCTCGACCGCGTCGTGCGATTCGTCGATCACCTTCATCGACGGCGACAAGGGCGAGCTTCTGCACCGCGGCTACCCGATCGACCAGCTGGCCGAGAAGTCGCATTTCCTGGAGGTCTGCTACCTTCTTCTCTACGAGGAACTGCCCACGGCCGCGCAGCTCGAAACCTTCGAGACGACGATCACGCATCACACGATGATCCACGAGCAGATGGGCAATTTCTTCCGCGGGTTCCGCCGCGATGCCCACCCGATGGCGGTCATGGTCGGCGTGGTCGGCGCGATGTCGGCCTTCTACCACGATTCCACCGACATCACCGACCCGCGCCAGCGCGAGATCGCCTCGCACCGCC
>CAYTBD010000135.1:0-6318 GCA_964435755.1 uncultured Rhodobacterales bacterium | reverse complement strand
GCCTCCATCTGTCCGGAAATATCCCCGGGGAAGCGCGAGGGGGCAGGCAGCCCCCTCGCTCCCATCGGCCACACCTCGCGCGCCGGGGCCGACAACCCGCTTGACCTCGCCCCCGCTCCTGTCGTCTGTGGCGCCCCATGGGAACGGCGACACTGACGATCGACACGGACGCCATCGTGGCGAACTGGACCGCGCTCGACCGGGCGACCGGCGGCGCGACCGAGACCGGCGCGGTCGTCAAGGCCGACGCCTACGGGCTGGGCGCCGAGCAGGTCGCGACGGCGCTGGCCCGCGCCGGAGCGCGCCGCTTCTTCGTCGCCGTGGCGGAGGAAGGCGCGGCGCTCCGCGGCGTGCTGGGGCCGGGGCCGGAAATCTTCGTCTTCTCCGGCCACATGGCGGGCGACACCGAGGCGATCCGCCTGGCCGATCTGATCCCGCTGCTGAACTCGACCGAACAGCTCACGCGCCACTTCGAGGCGCTTCCGGCGCACCCCTTCGGCATCCAGCTCGACACGGGGATGAACCGGCTCGGCCTCGAGCCCGCCGAATGGGCCGCCGTGCGGGAGATCGTGCTGGGCCAGGGTCCGAAGCTCGTGATGAGCCACCTCGCCTGCGCCGACGACCCGGGGCATCCGATGAACGTGCGCCAGCTCGCGCTCTTCGGCGAGTTGACCGAGGGGATCGCCGCGCCGCGATCGCTCTCGGCGACGGGGGGCATCGTGATGGGCCCCGAGTATCATTTCGACGTCACGCGACCGGGCGTCGGGCTCTACGGCGGCCTGCCGTTCGAGGACGCCCGGCCGGTGGTGCGGCTGGAGATCCCGGTGGTCCAGGTGCGACAGGTCGCGGCGCGCGAGACGGTCGGATACGCGAACGCATGGACCGCCCCGGCACCAAGCCGGATCGCCACGATATCGGCAGGTTACGCGGACGGCTTGATCCGCGCGATGGGCGACGCGGCGCGGGTTTTTGCGGGCGATGTCGCCTGCCCGGTCGTGGGGCGCGTGTCGATGGACCTCATCACCGTGGACGTGACGCATCTCCCCGACGATCCCGAGACCGTCGAGATCCTGGGCCCGCGCCAGACGGTCGACGAGCTTGCCGAGGCGGCAGGAACCATCGGCTACGAGATCCTGACATCGCTCGGCGCGCGCTACGAGCGGCGCTACCTGGAGCGCGACGGGTGACGGCGGTCGCCGCCATCGGCGCGCAGGTGCTGGGCCTTCTTGCGCTGGTGGGGCGGGTTGCGATCTATGCGGGGCACTCCGTCAGCCACCTCGTCCGGCCGCCCTTCTACCTGAAGGAATTTCTTCAGCAAGTTGTTTCCATAGGGTTTCTCAGTCTGCCGGTCGTTGGCCTGACCGCCCTTTTCACGGGAGGCGCGCTGGCGTTGCAGATCTACGCCGGCGGCGCGCGGTTCAACGCCGAGGCCGTCGTGCCGTCGATCGTCGCGATCGGCATGGTGCGGGAACTCGGACCGGTTCTGGGCGGTTTGATGGTCGCCGGACGGGTTTCGGCATCGATCGCCGCCGAGATCGGGACGATGAAGGTGACCGAGCAGATCGACGCGCTGGTCACGCTGTCGACGCATCCGATGAAGTACCTCACGGTGCCCCGCGTGCTGGCCGCCGTGCTGACGCTGCCGGTGCTCGTCGGCATCGGCGACGTCATCGGGATCATGGGCGGGTTCTTCGTGGGCGTCTCGCGGCTCGACTTCAACGCCGCCGCCTACATGGCGAACACCCTTGACTTTCTGGAGCCCTGGGACGTGTTGTCGGGGCTCGTGAAGGCCGCCGTCTTCGGCTTCATCGTGGCGGTGATGGGCTGTTATCACGGGATGAACTCGGGACGCGGCGCCCAGGGCGTGGGCCGCGCGACGACGAACGCGGTGGTGTCCTCCTCGATCCTCATCCTCGCGTCGAACTACGTGCTGACGGAGGTCTTCTTCTCGGCATGATCGACATTCGCGGGCTCAGGAAAGCGTTCGGAGAGAAAGAGGTGCTCCGGGGCATCGACCTCAAGGTCGAGACCGGCGAGAGCATGGTCATCATCGGCGGCTCGGGAACGGGAAAGTCCGTTCTGCTCAAATGCATCCTCGGCCTCGTGCATCCCGATGCCGGAACCATCCTCCTCGACGGCGAGGACGTGGAGCGGGCCGAGCGCGACGCTTTCCTCGCCCGCTTCGGAATGCTCTTTCAGGGCGCGGCGCTGTTCGACAGCCTGACGGTCTGGCAGAACGTGGCGTTCCGGCTCCTCCGGGGCTCGCTGAAGCGTCCGCGCAGGGAGGCCCGGGAGATCGCGGTTGAGAAGCTGCGGCGGGTGGGGCTCGGGCCGGAGGTGGCCGATCTGTTTCCCGCCGAGCTTTCAGGTGGCATGCAGAAGCGCGTGGGCCTCGCGCGGGCGATCGCGGCCGAGCCTCAGATCATCTTCTTCGACGAGCCGACGACGGGGCTGGACCCGATCATGGCGCGCGTGATCAACGATCTGATCCGCGAGATCGTGGTCGAGATGGGCGCCACGGCGATGACGATCACCCATGACATGAGCTCGGTCCGGGCGATCGCGGACCGGGTCGCGATGCTCCACGCCGGCAAGATCAGATGGGCCGGCGCGATCACGGAAATGGACGACGCGGCAGATCCTTACCTCGTTCAGTTCATCAACGGGAACGCCGAAGGTCCGATCGAGACCGTGCGATAGGAGGGCGACATGGCGGACGCGATCGCGCTTCTGGGGCTGTTCCTGTTCTGGGCAAGCGCGTGCTTCATGCCGGTGGCCCTGATCCGGGCCGTCGTGAACCGGGGCGGCGCGCAGACCTGGTCCATCGCGGCGCTCCTGACCTTCGGGATGGCCTTCATGGGCTACACCCGAGCCGTCGCGATGGGCTCGCCGGCCGAGGCCTTCGCGTGGTCGATCTCCTGGGCGATGCCGGTGGGGCTGGCGATCTTCGCCCGCTCCGCGCCCGATGCCCTGGACCGGGGCCTCGACAAATGGGTGGGTATCGGCGCGGTCGTCAGCTTCATTCTCGTGCTGCCCATCATGCCGGTGTTCTTCCACTGGGCCGCGGACCTCATCTGGCGGTCTTAACGCCCTCTTAAGGTTACCGGTTTAGCCGGGGTCGGGGATTGGACCGGCGCGGCATGATCGACTTCACGACCTCACTGTTATCGCTCGGCCTCGCCGGCTTCGCCTTCGCCGTCGCCGTCGTCTCGGGACGTCGGCTCTACCTGTCGCGGGGCCGGAACACGCTTCTCTACGGCCTCGCCTGCGGATATGCCGGGGTCGCCGGCGGCGCGGTGGCCGGAATGGTGACGCTCGGCGGGCCGTTCGACGCCGGCGCGGCGCTCTTCGCCTGCGCAAGCCTGCCGCTCTGGGCGGCGGCCCGCGCGCTCACCTCGGCACCCCGCCGCTACGGGGCGGCCCCGGCCGATGGCCCGGTCTTCGCGTCCTGCCGGGGAAAGTCGCGCGACGGCGCCTCCGCCTCGGCCTGACGGCCGCGCACGGCGGCCGATGGCGCGCACCATGGCGCTTCTGGCCGAAGGACGCTTGCGGGCGGGCGGCGCGGCGCGCTAGAGGGCGGCATGGCCAAGGCCCCCTCCCTCACCTGCACCGCCTGCGGCGCGGCCCACACCAAGTGGTCGGGCCGCTGCGACGCCTGCGGCGCGTGGAACACGATCGTCGAGGAAAAGCCGCTGGCCTCGGGCCCGGCCTCCAAGTCGCTGGGTGCTGCGCGGGGGGCGGCGGTGGCGCTCTCGACGCTGTCGGCGAGCGAACCGGCCCCGCCCCGCGTCGCGAGCCGGATGGACGAATTCGACCGGGTGCTGGGCGGCGGGCTGGTGCCGTCCTCGGCGATCCTGGTCGGCGGCGATCCGGGCATCGGGAAATCCACCCTGCTTCTGCAGGCGGCGGCGAGCTTCGCCCGGGCCGGGCTCAAGGTCATCTACGTCACCGGAGAGGAAGCCTCGGCGCAGGTGCGCATGCGCGCGGCCCGGCTGGAACTGTCGGAGGCGCCGGTGCTGCTGGCCGCGGAGACGAACCTGCGCGACATCCTCACGACGCTCGAGACCGAAAAGCCCGACCTCGCGGTGATCGATTCGATCCAGACGATGTGGGCCGACAACGTGGAAAGCGCGCCGGGCTCGGTCGCGCAGGTCCGCGCGGCGGCGCACGAGCTGACGACCTTCGCCAAGCGGCGCGGGATGTCGGTGGTGCTCGTGGGCCATGTCACGAAGGAAGGCCAGATCGCCGGGCCGCGCGTGGTCGAGCACATGGTCGACACGGTGCTCTATTTCGAGGGCGAGCGCGGGCACCAGTTCCGCATCCTGCGCAGCGTGAAGAACCGCTTCGGCCCCGCCGACGAGATCGGCGTCTTCGAGATGACGGGCGCGGGGCTGGCGGAGGTCGCGAACCCCTCGGCGCTGTTTCTCAGCGAACGGGAGACGCCGTCGGCGGGATCGGTCGTCTTCGCGGGGATCGAGGGCACGCGGCCCGTGCTCTGCGAGATCCAGGCGCTGGTGGCGCCGGCCCCCGCGGGACAGGCGCGGCGGTCGGTCGTGGGCTGGGACGGCGGGCGGCTCAGCATGATCCTCGCCGTCCTCGAGGCGCGCTGCGGCATTCCCTTCGCGGGTCTCGACGTCTATCTCAACGTGGCCGGCGGGCTCCGGATCGGCGAACCGGCCGCCGATCTCGCTGTGGCCGCCGCGCTACTTTCGGCGCGCGAAGACAGTCCCCTGCCCACGGATACTGTCGTTTTCGGCGAAATCAGCCTATCAGGAGCGGTGCGCCCGGTCGGGCAGACGGAACAGCGGTTGAAGGAAGCCCGGAAGCTGGGATTTGCCGGGGCCATCATGCCGCAGGACAAGAAGGCGACGCCAGAGGCGGGGCTGACGGTACAGAGAATACCGGACCTCACGGCGCTCGTCGGCGACATATTCGGCGCAGGTTGAGGCGCGCCGGGGAGCGGAGTGCATGGAAGGGTTCACTGTAGTCGACGGCGCGGTCGCGCTCATCATTCTCCTGTCGGGAGTGCTGGCCTATTCGCGCGGCTTCGTGCGCGAGACGCTGTCGATCCTCGGCTGGATCGGCGCCGCGGTCGCGGCCTATTATTTCGCGCCCATGGTGACGCCGCTCATCGCCGAGGTTCCGATTCTCTCGGAATTCCTGGGCGACAGTTGCGAATTGTCGATCATCGCGGGCTTCGCGGCCGTCTTCGCCCTGGCGCTCATCCTGATCTCGATCTTCACGCCGGTCTTCTCCGGCGCGGTCCAGCGGTCCGCCGTGGGCGGCGTCGACCAGGGCCTCGGCTTCCTCTTCGGGGTGGTCCGGGGCGTTCTGCTCGTCGTCGTGGCGCTCATCATCTACGACCGCGTGATGATCGGCGAACCGGTGGCGATGGTCGACGACAGCCGGTCGGCCGAGGTCTTCGCGAACCTGTCGGACCGCGTCGCCGAGGAGATTCCCGCCGAGGCGCCGCGCTGGTTCGTGGACCGCTACGAGGACCTGATGAGCGAGTGCGGTCCGGTCGCCGGAACCCCCTCGCCCGCGGATCTGCCCGGCGAAGACACGCCCGAGGCCACGGATCCCGCCGGAAACTGAGGCGGGGAAGCAGACTTTTCGTGAAAGAACGGTGACAGCCGCCGCCCCCTGCACTATGTGGGAGGGAGCTGCCTGATGGATCCGGACCACATCCGACATGCGCGAGTTTCCTCCCGCTCATCCCTTCGATTTCGACGCCGCGCCCGCGGACGAGAATGACGACAAGCTCCGCGAGGAATGCGGCGTCTTCGGCGTGATCGGCGTCTCGGAGGCCGCGAGTTTCGTGGCGCTGGGCCTCCACGCGCTCCAGCACCGGGGTCAGGAGGCGGGCGGCATCGTCTCCTACGAGCCCGAGTCCGGCTTCAACTCCGCCCGGCGATTCGGCTACGTGCGCGACAACTTCACCAGCCAGTCGGTGATGGACACGCTGCCCGGCGCGCTGGCCATCGGGCACGTGCGCTATTCCACCGCCGGATCGAAGGGCGCCACGCAGATCCGCGACGTGCAGCCCTTCTTCGGCGAGTTCTCGATGGGCGGCGCGGCGATCGCGCACAACGGAAACATCACCAATGCGCAGGCGCTCCGCCGCGAGCTGATCGAGCGCGGCTCGATCTTCCAGTCGTCCTCGGACACCGAGTGCATCATTCACCTGATGGCCCGCTCGCTGCAGAAGGGCATCCCCGAGCGGATGGAGGATGCGCTGCGCCGGGTCGAGGGGGCCTTCTCCATCGTGGCGATGACGCGCACCAAGCTCATCGGCGTGCGCGATCCGCTGGGCGTGCG
>CAYTBD010000134.1:0-6345 GCA_964435755.1 uncultured Rhodobacterales bacterium | reverse complement strand
CTGAGCTTGCGTCGCAGCCGGTTACTTCTTCTCGCCGGTCGTCAGCCGCAGTTGATAGACCCCCTCCGGCAGGTCGAGCGCCGCGACGAGGTCGCGGAGCTGGGATTCGGAGAAGGTGATCTTCTGCACCCGGTCGGTGCGCGGATCGAGTTGCTCCAGCGTCACGCAATCCTCGAAGGCGGTGACGGTGATGTCCTCTTCACGATGCGTTGCCGGATCGTCGACGAGGGTGATGACGGTGGCGTCGAAGACGTGCTCGATGGTGAACATGGTCCAAGAGTGGGGGGCCGGGGCCGGGTTCGCAAGGGGCGGGAACGCGACGGGGCGCCGCCGGGTTGGAGGGGAGGCAACCCCAAGGAGTTCCGACATGACCCCCGACAGCCGGATACCGCTGAGAAGCGGACGCGAGATGCCCGTGATCGGGCTGGGCACGTGGAAACTGACCCGCGACACCGCCGAGACGGTGCAAAGCGCGATCGAGGCCGGATACCGCATGATCGACACGGCGGTGGACTATGGCAGCCAGCCGGGAATCGGCGCCGCGATCAAGGCGAGCGAGACGGACCGGGACGCGCTTTTCGTGGTGACGAAGATCGAGGAGACGGACGACCCGATGGACGGTGTCCGGCGCGACCTCGGCGAGCTGCAACTCGAGTATGCCGACCTCACGCTGATCCATAGGCCACCGCCGGACGGGCCGGGCGAGGCGCTCTGGCGCGGCCTGATGCAGGCGCGGGACGCGGGACTTGTGCGGGACATCGGCGTGAGCAACTACTCCGCCGCCCTGATCGAGCGGCTGGCGGACGCCACCGGAGAGATGCCCGCGGTGAATCAGGTGGAGTGGAGCCCCTTCGGGCACGACGACCGGCTGATCGAGCATCATCGCGGGGCAGGGATCGTGCTTCAGGCCTACAGCCCGCTCACCCGCGCCGAGCGGCTCGAGGACGGGATGCTGATCGAGATCGGGCGGCGGCACGGCAAGACGCCGGCGCAGGTGCTGATCCGATGGAACTTCCAGAAGGGCTCGGTGCCGCTGCCCAAGGCGAATCACGAAGCGCACTTCCGCGAGAACCTCGACGTCTTCGACTTCGAGCTCGACGGGCGCGACATGGAGCGGCTCGACGCGCTGAACGACCGGTGGTCGTCGCTGGGCTCTTTGCCCTACGTCTGAGGCGGGCGCTCGCGCTGGCGTGACTGGAAGTCCCGGCAGCCGGCGGACTAGGGTCGCCGCGGTATCGATGGAGGCGCGACATGCGGGCGATCGTTCTGGTGGCGGTTCTGGCTCTGGCGGGGTGCGGCGGGATCGTCGTGAGCGGACCGGGCCCCGGGGCACGGTCCGCCGGCCCGGCGCAGACCGCGCCGGTGGACGTGTCGCGGTCCGCCGCGACCTTCGTCGCGGTCGTCGACCGGGTCGAACCGGTGGCCGAGAGCGTGTGCCGGCGGAACGCGCCGCGGCTCGACTGCGATTTCCTGATCGTCGTGGACGACCGGCCGGGGTTGCCGCCCAACGCCTTCCAGACGCTCGACGTGCGGGGCCGGCCGGTGATCGGGTTCACCCTGGCGCTGATCCGGGACGCGCGGAACGCCGACGAACTGGCCTTCATCCTCGGCCACGAGGCGGCGCATCACATCGCAGGCCACATTCCGCAAACGCAGCAGGGTGCGGCCGAGGGGGCGCTTCTGGGCGGGCTGCTCGCCACGCTGGGGGGATTCGACGCCGAGGGCGTGGAGACGGTGAGCCGGGTCGGCGCCACCGTGGGGGCGCGGCGGTTCTCCAAGGAATTCGAGCTCGAGGCGGATGCGATCGGCACGGTGATCGCCGCGCGCGCGGGCTTCGATCCGGTGCGGGGGGCGGAGTTCTTCACCCGGTCGCCCGATCCCGGCGACCGCTTTCTCGGCAGCCATCCGCCGAATGCCGACCGGATCGCCACGGTGCGGCGCACCGCGGCGCAGCTCTAGCTCCCTTGATCCGGATCAAGGCGCCGCGGCCGAATCCCCCGCACGCTCCGGGCATCAACTTCGGAGGCTGCGATGTCCTGGATGACCCGACTGAACCGTCATGCCGACCTGGTGGGCCGGATGGCCGACACGCTCGGCGTGGATCTTGTCGAGGAACTGGAACGAGGGAACTTTTCGCCCGAGAGCTGGCGGGCGACCGTCCTGAACTGCACCGCCTGCAACAACCCCGAGGGATGCCGGTCATGGCTCGACGCGCATCGCGACGGCGCGGAGGAGACGCCCGGCTACTGCCGGAACAAGACGCAACTCGAAGCGCTGGCGGGGCACTGATGGCTGAAGAGCATGTAAAGAAGATCGGCGACTCGGCCGCGGAGCGGCATTTCTGGCTGACGCAGGGGATGGCGCGGACGGTCGGTGTCAACATCACCGAGGAGATCGCGCGGGGAAATCTGACGCGCGAGGATTTCGCCAACATGGTCGTGCGCTGCGGATCGTGCGAGTTCCCCGAGCGCTGCGTCCGGTGGATGGCCGAGGGGCGGCACATCGACGAAGGCCCGCCCGGCTACTGCCTCAACCACGAGTCGATCCAGGCGCTGAAGGCGCTGAAAGAGACCGCCTGAGCGCATGGGCGCGGCCCTTGCGCGCCATGCGCCGATCGGAGACAACGGGTCGAACCGCTGCCGGTTGCGGGCGGCGCTGCGGCGAGGCATCACGTCTTCCATGAAGGACAGATCAACCGAGGCGGACGCGGCCGGGACGATCCGGCGCGTGCTGCGCGAGGAGGCGGCGGCGATCGCGGACTTCGCCGACGGAGCGGAGACCGGGGCGGACGCGTGCGCCGAGGCGGCGACGCTGATCCACGGCACCGCCGGGCCACTCATCGTCGTCGGCATCGGGAAATCCGGCCACATCGGCCGGAAGATCGCGGCGACGTTCCGGTCGCTCGGAAAGCCCGCGGTCTTCGTCCATGCCGCCGAGGCGAGCCACGGCGATCTGGGACTTCTGCAGTCCGGCTCCGCGGCGCTCGTCCTGTCGAACTCGGGAGAGACGACCGAGCTTTCCGATATCCTCCACTACTGCCGGACGCACGACATCCCGGTGATCGGCGTGACCGGGCGCGGGCAGAGCGCGCTCGCCCGGGCGAGCGTCGCGCCAATCGTCTACGGGCCGGTCGTGGAAGCCTGCCGGAACGGCCTCGCGCCGACCACCTCGACGACGCTGATGCTTGCCATCGGGGACGCGCTCGCCGTCGCGGTGTCGGAACTCATGGGCGCGCAGGCCGAGGACTTCCGGCGCTTCCATCCGGGCGGGCGGCTCGGCGCGCGGCTTCTGACGGTGGGCGAACTGATGCGGACGGGCGAGGACCTGCCGCTGGTCGACCCCGACAGCCCGATGAGCGAAATCGTCGTGACGATGTCCGAGAAGGCGCTGGGCGTGGCGATTCTCTCCCGGGACGGGGAGATCGCCGGCCTGATCACGGACGGAGACCTGCGCCGGAACGCGGCCCGTCTCTGGGAGATCATGCCCGCCGACATCGCGACACGGGAGCCGATCCGCATCGATCCGGGCATGCTCGTGAGGGATGCGATGGAATTGATGTCGCAGCGAAAGATCACGTCGTGCATCGTCGAGGACGCCAAGCATCGTCTGGCCGGGCTGATCCACATCCACGACTGCATCCGGTCGGGCGCGGCGGATTGAGACGAGCCACGCGCTAAATTAGTTGTCACTGTCAAACTTTTTTGGTTTGGTCCTGTGATACAAATGACGCGGGTGCCGATGTCCGGCACACCGCGCGACAAATGGGAGGACGACATGAGAAGACGTCATCTGATTGGCGCGGCACTGGCTTCCGCCGTCGCCGTCGCCGCTGCGGGCCAGGCGCTCGCGCAGGAATACACCTTCAAGCTGCATCACATGCTCGGCGCGCAGGCGCCCGCGCAGACCAACATGCTCGAGCCGTGGGCGCGCCGGGTCGAGGAGGCCTCCGACGGCCGCGTGAAGATCGAGATCTTCCCGGCGATGTCGCTCGGCGGCACGCCGCCCGAGCTTGTCCAGCAGGCCCGCGACGGCGTGGTGGACATCGTCTGGACCGTGAACGGCTACACGCCGGGACAGTTTCCGCGCACCGAGGTGTTCGAACTGCCGGGGGTCTTCCTCAACGACATCAAGGCCGCGAACCTCGCCATGTACGACATGTTCGAGGAGCAACTGAAGGACGACTACCGGGGCCTCGAGGTCATGTGGCTTCACGTTCACGGCGGTCAGGCGATCATGTCCGTCGACGAGGAAGTGCGGTCGCCGGAAGACATGGCCGGCATGAAGATCCGCATTCCGTCGCGGACCGGCGCCTGGGTGATCGAGGCGCTGGGCGCCTCGCCCATCGCGATGCCCGTGCCGGAAGTGCCGGCGGCGCTGTCCAAGAAGGTGGCCGAGGCGACGCTCCTGCCGTGGGAGATCATCCCGCCGCTGAAGCTGCAGAACCAGATCGACTACTTCATCGAGGGTCACGACCAGACCCGGCTGGGCACCACGACGTTCCAGGTCTCGATGAACAAGGCGCGCTGGGACAGCCTGCCCGACGACATCAAGCAGATCTTCCGCGACGCGTCGGGCCGCGAATGGTGGGCCGAGGTGGCCGAAGCCTGGCGCGCGGGCGACGACTTCGGGATCAAGATGGCGACCGACGCGGGCAAGACCCACGTCGTCCTGACCGAGGACGAGACGCAGGCGTTCCTCGACACGCTCGTGCCCGTCCAGCAGCGCTGGATCGACGAGGTCGGGGGCAAGGGCCTCGATGGAGCCGCCCTCGTCGAGACCGCCAAGGACATGATCGCGAAGAACTCCGACTAGGATGAACGACAGGGCGATCTCCGGGACGAGGCTTCACGGCCTCGTCCTTCGCTTGTGCACGGGCTGGGCGGTGCTGGGCGGCTTCGTCCTACTGGCGGTCGTCGTGGTCAACGTGGCCTCGGTCGTCGGTTTCGCGGTGCTCAACGTCTCGATCACCGGCGATTTCGAGCTGACCGAGATGGGCGTCGCCATCGCGGCCTTCGCCTTCCTGCCCTATTGCCAGATCGCCGGGCTGAACGTGACGGCCGACATCTTCACCGCCCGCGCCTCGCGCTTCTGGCTGTCCCTCTTCTCGCTTCTGGGCGCGGCGATCGCGCTCGTCTTCGGGGCGGTGATGCTCTGGCGGATGACCTACGGGATGCTCGACCAGAAGAGCTACGACTCCACGACCGCGATCCTGCAGATCCCGCTCTGGTGGGGCTACGCGGCCTGCCTGCTGTCGCTCGCGCTTCTGGTCGTGGCGAGCGTCGCCTCGCTCGTCGACGCGGCGACCGGAATGGCGCGGAGGTAGCGCCCCATGGACCCGATCACGCTGGGTATCGTGGGGCTCGTCGTCCTCGTCGGTCTGATCGCGATCCGGATCCCCATCGCCTACGCGATGATCGTGGTGGGCGGCGTCGGCATCATGTATGTCAACGGGCCGCTTCTGCTGATGAGCCAGCTCAAGACGCTGGGCTGGGGGGTGTTCTCGAACTACGGGCTGTCGGTCGTGCCGATGTTCGTGCTGATGGGCGCGCTCGCCTCGCGGGCGGGGCTGTCGCAGGACCTGTTCCGGGGCGCCAACGCATGGCTCGGCTGGCTTCGGGGCGGCACCGCGATGGCCGCGATCGCGGGCTGCGCGGGCTTCGGGGCGGTCTGCGGATCGTCGCTGGCCACGGCGTCGACGATGGGCCGCGTCGCGCTGCCGGAGCTCAAGCGCTACCGCTACTCCGACGCGCTCGCCACCGGGTCTCTGGCCGCGGGGGGCGTGCTCGGCATCCTCATTCCGCCATCGGTCGTGCTGATCATCTACGCGATCATCGTCGAGGCCAACATCGTCACCATGTTCGCCGCCGCGATGATCCCCGGCATCCTGGCGGTCATCCTCTTCATCCTGACGATCGCGATATACGTCGCGATCTGGCCCGAGGCGGGCCCGCGCCACGGCGGTGTCGACCGGGCCGAGTTCCGGCGCGCGACGCTGGGGCTGATCCCGGTCATGGTGATCTTCGGGCTCGTCCTCGGGGGCATCTACGGCGGCGTCTTCAACCCGACGCCGGCGGCGGCGGTGGGCGTGGCGCTCGTGTGGCTCTACGGGGCCATCCGGCGGAAGATCAAATGGGCCGAGCTCGTCGATTCGCTCAAGGAGACGGCCGGTACCACGGGGATGATCTATCTCATCATCCTCGGGGCGGAGCTGATGAAGATCTTCATGAGCCGGATCGGCCTGCCGCAGTCGACGGCGGCATGGATCCTGGAGTCGGGCTACGCGCCGATGACGGTGATGGTCATCCTGCTGATCGCGCTGATCCTGCTGGGCTGCCTGATGGACAG
>CAYTBD010000133.1:0-6350 GCA_964435755.1 uncultured Rhodobacterales bacterium | reverse complement strand
AGAACGCCCCCGACGCCCAGAGTCGTGGCCTTGGTCGGCGCGTGGAGCCGCTGCATCGTCGAGCGCAGCTTGATCAGGCCATAGGAGCCGACAAAGCCGAAGATGCCGCTGATGACGAGCGAGATGGAGATCAGGAGTTCTGCTGCGAAACTCATTGGGTCACCTCACTCGATGATGTCGCCGCGCAGGACGAAGCGGCAGTAGGCGACGGTCGAAACGAAGCCGACCATCGCCACGAGCATCGCCGCCTCGAAATAGATCTCGGTTCCGCGCCAGACACCGTAGAGCACCAGAAGAGCGATCACGTTGATCACCATGGTGTCGAGCGCGAGGATCCTGTCCGCGCTGTCGGGGCCACGCGCGATCCGCCAGAGGTCGAGAAGCAGGGCAATTCCGTAGCAGCCGAAGGCAAAGAACAGAGCCGCGGTGATCATTCGAATATCTCCTTCAGTCTTCGCTCGTAGCGGGATTTCATGCGCTCCCGCTCGGCGTCCGGATCGTCGGTGTGCAGGCAGTGGACGAGGATTGTGCCGCCATCCGCGGCGAGCGTGGCCGATACGGTGCCGGGCGTCATCGTGATGGTCCCCGCCAGGACCGTGATCGCCTCGGCGGAGGTGAGTTCGAGAGGGACGGGAATCCACTGCGAATTGATGTTCCTCTCGCGCCGGAACAGGATGATCCAGGCGACCTGGACATTCGCCACGACGATGTCCCAGAGCACGATCAGCGTGTATTCGACGACCTTCAGCGGCTTTCCGACCTTCGGACGGTCGGGCCAGTAATCGGCGGTCACCATCGGCACGATCAGACCGATCGTCCCGCCGAGAATGAGGTTGCCGAGAGTGAAGGTATTCACGAGTCCCAGCCAGGCGAGCACCAGCGTCAGGCTGAGCAGCGGGTGGGGAACAAGCCGTGACAGCATGCGTCAGCCCTCCACGTCCGGACCGAGCACGGAGCTGATGTAGCCCGCGCGGTCGAAGAGTTGCGTGGTCGTCCCTTCCAGATAGTGCGACACCGGTCCTGCAAAGACGGCCAGAGCGGCGAGAACCGCGACGGTTGCCATCACGGGAGCGATCTCGGCGGGTCTGGCGGGCGCGACGGCTGCATTCTCGGTCGCCTCGGGAACAGCGGTCGCCGTCGATTTCCAGAACAGCGTGCTTCCCGCCCGGGCGAAGCCGACGATCGTGAGCAGAGATCCGATCAGGATGACGCTCCAGGCCCAGGCCATCTCGCCAGGGTCCCGCAGCGCATCGAGGATGAGGAGCTTGCCGAGAAATCCGCTGAGCGGGGGCATGCCCGCCATGGCGATGGCGGCGGCGAAGAAGAGCGCGGCGAAAAGGCCGTTCTGCACGGTCGCCGGAACCGCAACAAGGGTGTCTCCGCCCCGGCGGGTCAGGACGAGATCCGCCAGGAGGAACAGCGCCGCGGCGGCGAAGGTCGAATGAACGATGTAATAGAGCGCCGCGGCGGTCGCTTCGGGAGAGAAGGCGGCGACAGCGACGAGCAGCGTGCCCATCGACCCCACGGCCGAGAAGGCGATCAACGGCATCAAGCGGCGCGCGCCGAGGACGCCGAACGCGCCGACCGCGATCGTGGCGAGAGCGGCCGGAAAGAGCCACGTTCCCGTCAGTCCTTCTGTTCCCGCGACGCCGGGCCCGAAGGCCACGGTATGGATCCGCAGGATCGCGTAGGCCCCCACCTTCGTCATGATCGCGAAGAGCGCCGCGACCGGGGCGGGCGCGTTGGAGTACGTCGCGGGCAGCCAGAACTGCACCGGGAAGAGCGCCGCCTTGACGGCGAAGACGACCATCAGGAGGATCGCCGCGACGCGCACGAGCGCGGCGTCCTCGGCCGGGATCTCGGCCACGCGCACCGCCAGATCGGCGATGTTGAGCGTGCCGGTGCTGCCGTAGAGCGTTCCCAGCGCGAACAGAAACAGCGTCGAGCCCGCGAGGTTCATCACCACGTACTGCAGTCCCGCGCGCATCCGCTCGCGTCCGCCGCTGTGGATCATCAGCCCGTAGGACGCGATGAGGAGGATCTCGAAGAAGACGAAAAGGTTGAAGATGTCGCCGGTGAGGAACGCCCCGCAGATGCCCATGAGCTGGAACTGGAAGAGCGCATGGAAGTGCCGGCCGCGTGCGTCCCATCCCGTCGCGATGGCATGGATCACGACGATCACCGCGAGGATCGCCGTCAGGAGCACCATGAGGGCGGAGAGCCGGTCGAGGACCAGAACGATGCCGAACGGCGCGGGCCAGTCACCGAGGCGGTAGAGATGCGTCTCGCCTCCGGCCGCGAGACCGGTCAGCCCCGCGGCGATTGCGGCGAGGGCGAGCGCCCCCGCGACCGAGGCCGTCCGTGCGAGAGAGATGTCGTGCCGCATCACGAAGGCGATCAGCGGTGCCAGCAGGGCAGGCAGGATGACCGGCGCGATGATCCAGTGGTTCATTGCGCCCCATCCTTCACGGGCGCGTCGGCCTCGGGCCCGTCGAGGTCGATGCGGTCGTCCCCGGCCTCGAGATAGGCGCCGAGGCCGACCATGACGAGAACCGCCGTCATGCCGAAGGAGATCACGATCGCCGTCAGGACAAGCGCCTGCGGCAGCGGATCGGTATAGCTCGCCTCACCGTATGGCGACAGGATCGGGGACTGATCGATGGCGAAACGTCCGCTGGAGAACAGGAAGACGTTCACGGCGTAGGAAAGGAGCGCAAGGCCGAGGATGACCGGAAAGGTCCTGAGGCGCAGCATCAGGTAGACCCCGCCCGAGGTCAGCACGCCCACAGCGCTGGCGACGACGACTTCCATGTCACTCTCCTTCTTTCGCGGCATCGGTCCGCGTCGCCGGATCGTAGTCCATCGGGTCCACGTTCACGGTCTCGCCCGCATAGCGCGCGATCCGCGAGAGACTGTAGAGCATCAGCATCACCGCCCCCAGGACGGTCACGAAGACGCCGAGGTCGAAGAGCATCGCCGTCGCGAGTTCGAACTCCTCGATCGGCGGCAGGTGCACATAGGTGAAGGCGCTGGTGAGGAAGGGTTTCCCCGCGAGCCATGATCCCGCGCCGGTGAGGCCGGCGATCACCACGCCCCAGCCGATCATCGTGTGATACTCGATGCGTTTGCGCGCCTGCGTCCACGCGAATCCCGAGGCCATGTACTGCATCAGGAGCGCGATCGATATCACGAGGCCCGCGACGAAGCCGCCGCCCGGCTGGTTGTGCCCGCGCAGGAAGATGTAGATGCCGACGACGATGGCGATGGGCATCAGGACCCTCGTGACGACCACCATCATCAGCGGGTGCCGGTCGCGGGAGCGGTCCTGCGAATAGTCGGTGTTGCGCAGGCGACGCGCCGCGGGGCCGCTCAGCAAGGCCTCCATGAGCGCAAAGATGATGAGGCCGGCGATGCCGAGCACGATGATCTCGCCGTAGGTGTCGTATCCCCGGAAATCTACGAGGATCACGTTGACCACGTTCGTCCCGCCGCCGCCCTCGTAGGAGTTGGCAAGGTGGTAGTCCGAGATCGTGCTGACGTCGCGAAGGAGAAACGCATAGGCGAGGGCCGCCACTCCGGCCCCGGCCGCAAGCGCGATGACGGCATCGCGGACCCTGAGCGCCGCGGGGCTTTCCTTCGGCGTCGACTTCGGAAGGAAGTGCAGCGCCAGGAGGAGCAGCATGATCGTGACCGTCTCGACCGAGATCTGCGTGAGAGCCAGGTCCGGCGCCGAGAGGTAGACGAAACCGGCCGAGATCATCAGTCCGATGATGCCGATCAGGACGAGCGCGCTGAAGCGGTAACGATGCATGGAGACGACCGCGATGGTCGCGGCGACGAGCAGCACCCACCCGACCGCGATCACCGCGGGAACCGGGAGAAGCTCCCGCGTCGGCTGCGGCAGGCCGGCCCCGGTCCATGCGATGGCGCCCAGGGCGATGGAGGTCACCACGAAGATCGCGAGGTACCGGCTGATGGCGCCGTTGTGGGAGGCCTCGGTGATCCAGCGCGACGTGGCGGCCGCGCTTGCGACGAGGCGGTCGAAGATCCTCTTCGCCTCGGGGCGCGGCGCGGCGATCCAGGCACGGTCGAGCGGCCCGTGGAGCCAGAGCAGGACGAGGCCTCCCGCAATGGCGGCGATCGACATGAACAGCGCCGGCGTGATGCCGTGCCAGATCTTGAGGGAATAGTAGGGCAGGTCTCCGCCGCCGATGACCGCTCCGCCCGCGACGGCGACGAGAGGCCCGACCACGGCCGCCGGAAGGATGCCGATGATGACCACCAGAAAGGCGAGCAGGGCGGGAGAGGCCCACAAGCCGAAAGGCGGGTCGTGGGGCGTGTGCGGGTAGTCGTCCCGCGCCGGGCCGAGGAAGACGTGGGAGATGAACCGGAAGGAATACGCGACCGAGAGGAGCGCACCGAGCGTCGCCAGCACCGGCACGGCAAGGTGGCTTCCGGCCCAGACCGTATGCGCCGCCTCCTCCAGCATCATCTCCTTGGACAGGAAGCCGTTGAAGAGCGGAATCCCCGCCATCGACAAGGCCGCTATCGTGCCGATGAGGAAGGTTACCGGCATCAGGTGCCGCAGGCCGCCCAGACGCTTGATGTCGCGCGTGTGGGTCTCGTGGTCGATGATCCCCGCGGTCATGAACAGCGCGGCCTTGAATGTCAGGTGGTTGATGATGTGGAAGACCGCGACGATCGCGGCAAGCTTCGTTCCGAAGCCGAGGAGCATGGTGAGAAGGCCGAGGTGGCTTACCGTCGAATAGGCGAGAAGCGCCTTCAGATCATCCTTGAAGAGCGCGATGAACGCACCGATCACCATCGTGACGAGCCCGGTCGTCGAGACGATGTAGAACCACGCTTCGGTTCCGGAGAGGACGGGCCACATGCGCGCCATCAGGAATACGCCGGCCTTCACCATCGTCGCGGAGTGCAGGTAGGCCGATACCGGCGTGGGCGCGGCCATGGCGTGGGGTAGCCAGAAGTGGAACGGGAACTGCGCGGACTTCGTGAAGGCGCCGAGCAGGATCAGGATCAGCGCGGGCAGGTACCATTCGGATGCGCGGATCGCGTCGCCCTGGGCCAGGATCTCGGTCAGATTGTAGCTGCCGGCGATGTTGCCGAGGATCAGCATGCCGCCGATCATGGCGAGCCCGCCGGCGCCGGTGACGGCCAGCGCCATGCGCGCGCCCTGCCGACCTTCGGGAAGATGCTTCCAGTAGCCGATCAGAAGGAAGGACGAGAGCGAGGTCAGTTCCCAGAATATCAGGAGAAGCAGGATGTTGTCCGACAGGACGATCCCCAGCATCGCGCCCTGGAACAGCAGGAGGTAGGTGTAGAACTGCCCCATCGGATCCTCGCCCGACAGATAGAACCGGGCGTAGAGCGTGATGAGCAGGCCGACCCCCAGAATCATGCCGGCGAAGAGCAGGCCCAGACCGTCGAGGAAGAACGACGCCGACAAGCCGAGCTGAGGCAGCCAGTCGACCTCCGCCTGGATCACGTCGCCCCGCAGGACGGCGGGCGCGAGAATGAGCAGCATGACGAGGGCGAGGGCTGTCGGCGCGGCGGTGAAGCTCGCGCAGACATTGCGCCCGGCGCGAATCATGATCCCGGGAAGCAAGGCTCCTGCGAACGGCAGGAGTGCAATCACGAAAAGGAAGTTGCCCCCGTCTCCCATGGATCTGTCCCGACTGACCTCTCGTCTTGCCGCACTGGATAGCGGGCGGCTTGCGGGATGTAAAACGAAGCCGCACGGAACCCGTCCGACCCGGCCGTCTTCCGATCGCCATCCTGTTGGAGGTCCCGCGCGGCCCAGGGTGCGTGGTCACGCTCCGCGCCATGTTGCAGAGCATCCCGAACATGATCGAACGCCCGCAAAGCGGGTAACGCCGAAGCCCGAAACGGGCTTGAAATGCGGATCGCTCATCCGAGTGCCGGTTCAGTGTCGGCCCGGTCTGGCATGGTCGCGTCTTCCGGGAGCCGGATCAGCGGAGAACCTCGCGGTCATGAGGGCGCACCGTCAGGTGATCTTCCGCTCCGGAACGCCCGGAAGGGATCGCCGGTCGGCAGAGGTGACGTAATCGTAACGGTGAAGCTCGTAGTCCAGCCGGGCGCGGTAGGCCCGGTCAAGGCCTCCGAAGAGATAGCCGATGCCTTCTCCGGCGCCGCCGGCCAGTGCACCAAGCATCATCGGCCCGAGAATCTGCGGCATGAGGTCTTTTCCGTGTCCGGTGCGGCGGATGGCTCCGAGCGTGCGCCCGACCCGCAGGAACGGGATGAGCGGAGATCCCAGCGCATAGACCGCCCTTCGGGCGAGGGACCAGCCAAGCACCCGACTGCGGGCG
>CAYTBD010000132.1:0-6352 GCA_964435755.1 uncultured Rhodobacterales bacterium | reverse complement strand
CGCCCGCCGAGGGCGAGGATGCGGCGGACGAAGCGCCGGAGGCGGCGGAGGATGCGGGCGACACCGCTCCTGCCGACGAAGCGGAGCCCGAGGCGGCCGAGCTGCCGGCCGAGGCCCCCGCTGATGCTGCAGAAGACGCGGCCACGGCCGCCGAGCCGGAGCCGGAGGTCACGGAAGCGCCGGCCGAGGACGCCGACCCGCAGCCCGATGCTCCCGCCGCCGACGTGGCGGAGGATCCCGTGCCGGAAGGCAGCATCGAGAGCGACATTCCGGTGGTCGAGAGCGAGGTCCCGGAAGAGGCCGCGGAGGCGGAGGAGCCGCCGCTCGCCGCCGCTGCGGCGGCGGCCGACGAAAGCGCCGCGCCGCCGGCGGAGGTCGAGGAGATGACCGTCACCGACGAGATGGCCCGGGCGAGCAGCGAGGAATTCGACACGGCGATCGGTGAGGAGGCGCCTGCCGCGACGGCCGAGGAGGACGACGGTCCCTCACGCCTGGAGCGCGCGGTGAGGCTGGGCATCGGTGCGGCGGTTCTCGGGACCATCCTCGAACAGGGCTCCGAAGTGGTCTCGGACACCGGGGACCGGCTCGTCGTCCGGCAGCAGGACGGCGATCTTCGCGTCATCCGTGACGACGACGTGCTGTTGCGCCAGCCGGGCGCCGACGTCCGGACCGAGACCTTTGACGACGGATCGAGCCGCACGACCGTGACGCGCGACGACGGCTCCCGGATCATCACGATCCGGGCGGCCGACGGGGAGGTGCTCCGCAGGACGCGGGTGCTGCCCGATGGACGCCGGGTGGTGCTCTTCGACCAGACCGAGCGGGCGGAACCGGTCGACACCGCCGCGCTTCCGGAGCCGACGCGGGAGGCGATCGAGTATACCGGGGACGAGGCGGCGCTGCGGGACGCACTGGCGCAGGCGGTCGCGCAGGATGTCGGCCGGGACTTCTCGCTGCGGCAGATCAGGGAAATCCGCGAAGTGCGGGAACTCGCGCCCGAGATCGAGATCGACGATATCAACTTCCCGTCCGGGTCGGCCGTCATCCAGCCGGGTCAGGCGCAGGAACTCGCCGCCCTCGGGCGGACGCTTGCGGCGCTGATCGAGGAGACTCCGGGCGAAGTGTTCCTTGTCGAGGGGCATACGGACGCGGTGGGCGACGCGAGCTACAACCTCGCGCTGTCGGACCGGCGGGCGGAATCCGTCGCGCTGGCGCTGACGGAGTATTTCGACGTGCCGCCTGAGAACCTCGTGGTTCAGGGTTACGGAGAATCGGATCTGAAGGTGCCGACGGCGGGGCCCGAGCGCGAGAACCGACGCGCGAACGTCCGGCGCATCACCGGGCTGCTGGGCGGCCGGTCCGCGGCTCTGCGCTGAGGCGCGGTCAGGCGACGGGTCTGCGGAAGAGAAGGAGGCGGTTGTTCGCCGGCATCGCGATGGCGGCGGCCACCTCCAATCCGCTGTCCCGCGCGAGATCCGTCATCTCGACGGCATCCCGGATGCCCCATTCGGGGTTCTCCGCTCTCAGCCCCTCGTCGAAGGCCCGGTTTCCCTCGCCGACATGCCGTCCGTTCTCGCGGAAAGGTCCGTAGAAGACGAGGAGCCCGCCGGGCGCGAGCGCGATGCCCGCGCCACGGACGATTCCGCGCGCCACCGCGAAAGGGGCGATGTGGATGACGTTCATCGCGACGACGGCCGCGAGCGGCCCGAGCGCCCGGATGTCATCCCGCGCGGCCCAGTCGGTCGTCGCGTCGATGTCCGGCGGCTCGCGCCCCTCAAGCTTCAGCTCCCGCGCCCAGGCGCGGACGGACGCGCGGTGCTCTTCGTCGGGATCGCTCGCGATCCAGTCGAGGCCGGGGAAGGCGAGGCGGAACGCGCCCGCATGCTGTCCGGTGCCCGACCCGATTTCGAGCACGGGCCCCGTCCGCCCGCCGAACCAGGGCGCGAGCGCGACGAGAAGCGGGGGGCTGTTGCGTTGAAAGACCGGGCTGAAGAGGCGGTCGTCCGACGGATCGTCCGTCAGACGTGTCCGGTATCGTGAGATGTGCGGGGTCGTGGGGGAGGCTGCCATGACTGCGGCGCGGCCCTCAACGGGCCGGGCCGATCATCATCACCATCTGGCGGCCTTCCATCTTCGGCATGTTCTCGACCTTGCCGACTTCCTGCACATCGTCGGCCACCCGTTCGAGCAGATTGCGCCCGAGATCCTGGTGCGCCATCTCGCGGCCGCGGAAGCGAAGGGTCACCTTCACCTTGTCCCCGTTCTCGAGGAAGCGCATCACGTTGCGCATCTTCACGTCGTAGTCGTGGATGTCGGTGTTGGGGCGGAACTTGACCTCTTTCACCTCGATGGTCTTCTGCTTCTTCTTCGCTTCGCTCTCCCGCTTCTGCTGTTCGTACTTGAACTTGCCGAAGTCCATGATCTTGCACACGGGCGGGGAGGCGTTGGGGGAGATTTCCACGAGGTCGAGCCCGGCGTCCTCGGCGAGTTGCATTCCCTTGGCGGGGGTCACGACTCCGAGGTTCTCTCCGTCAGCTCCGATAAGCCGGACTTCGGGGACCCGAATTTTGTCATTGACACGGGGTCCTGTGTCACGCGCCGGCGGGGCGTTGTGAGGTCTTCGAGCGATGGCGTTCGTCCTTTTGTTGTGAAAGCATCGAGTGAGGCAGGAAAATACTTTGGCAGCCCCCGCGTTTCAAGCTGAAACGCTGTGCGGAACCCGTTGCCGCATGCGGACGTTTTACGCCGAACGCGCCGTGTCCCGCCGGACGATCCGGTTTCGAGGGGCGTCGCGCCATTTTCCCGAGTGGAAGGAGCGAAACATGAGCAGAACCCTTTGGATCGCAGCCGCAGCCCTCGTCATCGTGGTGCTTGGCTGGTTCGCGATCGTCGACACCGACAGGGGCATCGTAAGCCCCGGCGTCGAGACGACGGACGTGGAGCCCACGGGCGACGTCGATGTCGCCAACGAGATCGGCCTTCCCGATGAGTCCGTGGAAGGAACCGAAAGCGAGATCGCCGGCGAGGTCGTCGAGGAGAACGTCTCGAACCGGGTGGGCGCGGACGTCGCGACCGACGAGGCGTTCGAGAGCGCGCTCGAGGGCGAAGCGCCGGTTCAGGAGTCGCTCGAGACGAGCCGGAGCGTCGCGGACACCACCGGTGCCGTGGGCGCGGCCGACTTCACCGCCGAGGGATTCGACCGGGAGGCGGTGCTGGAGGCAATCGAGGCCTCGGATCTCGAGGAGATGGACAAGGAACAGCTCATCGATCTTCTCGCCGAGGCCGAGGAGGACACCAGCGAGCTTGAGGCCGCGCTGGCCTCGGTCCGCGCCGCTCTCGAGATGGAGCGCTAGGTCTCAGCCCACGAAGGCCTTTTCGACGACATATTCCGCGGGGGCGGAATTCGCGCCCTCGCGGAGACCCTTGGCCTCAAGGATCTCCTTCATGTCGGTATTGAGCCCGATGGACCCGCAGACCATCGCCCGGTCGGTCCCGGGCGACATGCCATCGATGCCGAGATCGGCGAACACCGTTCCGTCCTGCAGCAGCGTCGTGATCCGGCCCATTTTCCGGGAGGGCTCCCGCGTCGTCGTGGGGTAGTAGCGCAGCTTCGCCGTCGCGTCCTCGCCCACGAGCGGATCCTCGAGGGTCTTCGCGACGAGATCCTCGCCGTATTTCAACTCCGCCACGTCCCGGCAGGTATGGGTGAGGATGACCTCGTCGTAGTTCTCGTAGGTTTCCGGGTCACGGACGAGGGAGGCAAAGGGCGCGATCCCGGTTCCCGTCGCGAAGAACCAGATCCGTTTTCCCGGCAGGAGCGCGTCGTGGACGAGGGTGCCCACCGGCTTGGGCTTCAGGATGATCTGGTCGCCGGGCCGGATGTGCTGGAGCTTCGAGGTCAGCGGGCCGTCCTGCACCTTGATCGAGTAGAACTCCAGTTCCTCGTCCCAGGAGGGCGAGGCGATCGAGTAGGCGCGCAGTAGCGGGCGGCCGTTGTCGCCCATGAGGCCGATCATGACGAACTCCCCCGACCGGAAGCGGAGCGTGCGCGGCCGCGTCACGCGGAACGAGAACAACCTGTCGGTGTAGTGCTGGACCTGGGTGACGGTCTGGGCGTCGGGCAGGGCCCGGATCTCTTCGGCATCTTTCACGGGGATATGCTCTGTCTTCGTCATGGAACGGCCAATACTTCCGTTCCATGACCTAGTCCTTGATACAGGTCAGATAAACCCCCGCGGCGGATCCCGGTGTCAGGAAGCCAGACGATCGCCCTCCATCGCGTCGACGAGTCCCACCGCAGCGAACCGCGGCGCACGGATCTCCGCATCGAGCAGTCTGATGTCGGCATGCGCCTCGTCCTCGATCAACTCTGCCTGGGCCGGGTCGAGGCACCAGCGGTCGTCCTCGGTGAACCACAGGGTCCGTTTGTCACGGGTAAATGCACGGATACGCTTAGAACCGAACAGCCTTCTCATGGCAGATCCTCCCTTGGCTCGCGTCCCCACTCTCTTTTCCCCGTAACGAACATAGACGATTCTTCCGGATTCGCACCATCCTTCTTTCCAAGAAAGGACGGATGTTCTAAATCCCGCCGATCATGGACTGGAATCCTTGGTGATGAGGAGCTTAGGGAATGTCGATCCGTCTTGACGAACTCGACCGGAAGATCCTGAGGGAGCTTCAGCGCGACGCCAGCCAGTCGCTCGACGAGATCGCGAAGGCCGTCGCCTCGTCGAAGACGCCGGTCTGGAACCGGATTCGCAAGATGAAGGAGGCGGGCGTCATCGGTCAGCAGACGGTGGTCCTCGATCCCGAGGCTCTGGGGCTCGAGGCCTGCTTCTTCGTCCTGATCCGAACCTCGGAGCACGAGGCGGAGTGGCAGGAGAAGTTCCTCAGGTCGCTGAGAGAGCGCCCCGAAGTGCTGGAGGCGCACCGGCTCGCCGGGGAGATAGACTATATCCTCAAGGTCCGGGTGCGAAATGCGCGCGCCTATGACGAGTTCTACCAGGCGTTGATCTCCGAGGTGAAGATCTACAACGTCACCGCCCTCCTTTCGATGGAGGAGATCAAGGCCACGACCGAGCTTCCCGTCTGACGGGGCTCGCGCCTCACGCCTCGACGATCAGCCGCTCCAGCCCGTGGAAGTGGTAGAGGTTGGCGTAGCGCGGCGGCTCTGCGAGCCGCAGGCCGGGGTGGCGGCGAAAGAGGACGGGCAGCGCGGTCTGCATCTCCAGACGGGCAAGCGGCGCGCCGACGCAGAAGTGGAGCCCGGCACCGAAGGCGGCGTTGGTCAGGATCGGCCGCGCCGGCTCGAAGCGGTGCGGGTCGGCCCAGACGTCAGGGTCGCGGTTGGCCGCGCCGAGAAGACATCCGATCTGGTCGCCGCGCCGGACGGCGTGCCCGAAGAGGTCCATGTCCTCGTAGACGTGGCGCGTGAACATGTGCAGCGGCGGATCGAAGCGCAGGATCTCCTCGACCGTCGCCTCGATCGCGTCCGGGGCGAGGGCGTCGGGGGACATCTCGTGGTCGAGAAGCGCCTTCACCCCGTTGCCGATCGCATGGACCGTGGCCTCGTGTCCGGCGTTCAGAAGCAGGATGCAGGTCGTGATGAGTTCGTCCGTGGTGAGCTTCTCCCCGGCTTCCTCCGCGGCGATCAGGCTCGTGATCAGGTCGTCGGCGGGTCGTGCGCGGCGGTCCTCGACATAGCTCCGCATGAACGCGGCGAATTCGGACGCGGCCTGCGCGGCGGCGCATTCGATCTCGCGTGTCCGCCGCGCCTGATACATCGCCACCATGGCGTTCGACCAGGCGAGAAGCTGGTCCGACATCTCCTCGGGGACGCCGAGAAGTCGGGCGATGACGATGACCGGGATGCGTTGGGCGTAGGCCGGCATGAGATCGAACGGGCCATCGGGGAAGCCATCCGCCAGGTCTTCGCACAGCGCCTCGATCTCGGGCGCCATCGCCTTGATGCGCCGGGATGTGAAGGCGCGCAGGACGAGCGAGCGGAGCCGGGTGTGCCGCGGCGGTTCCAGTTCCAGCATCGAATGCGCCTCGACCGCGTAGAACGATGCGAGATGGTCCGGCACCTCGACCGGCCCGGTCGGCTCCCGGCCGAGGCGGCGGTCCTTCAGGATGGCGTTGACGGCGAGGTGGCTGACGGCGACGGGAAGGGCGTAGTCCTCCCAGAACACGACATCGCCCGCCGCGCGCGCCCGGTCGTAGAACGGGTAGGGATCCTGCACGAACGCGGGGTCGGTCGGAGACTGCTGCAGTCGGCGCAAGGCGTCAGTCGGCCCCCTTCACGGCGATCTGCGCGTCGGGGTCGGGATGGAAGACCTTCTGGACCAGA
>CAYTBD010000131.1:0-6378 GCA_964435755.1 uncultured Rhodobacterales bacterium | reverse complement strand
GCCCGAGTTGCCGCGGTTGATGGCCGCGTCGGTCTGGATGTAGTCGTCGTATGGGCCGGACAGGGCGCGGCCGCGGGCCGAGACGATGCCGGCGGAGACCGAGAAGCCCTGACCGAGCGGGTTGCCCATGGCCATCACCCAGTCGCCCACGCGCATCTGCTCGCTGTCGCCCCAGGGGACGAAGGACAGCGGCTCGTCGCTCTCGACCTTCAGGAGCGCGAGGTCGGTGTTCGGATCGGTTCCGATGACCTCGGCCACAAGCTCGCCACCCTCGAAGAACTCGATGTTGATCTCGTCGGCGCCCTGGATGACGTGGTTGTTCGTCACGATGAAGCCGTCTTCGGAGATCACGAAGCCCGAGCCCAGCGCCTGACTGCGCCGCGGCGCGCGCTCGCCGTTCTGGTTGCGATCCATGAAGTCGCGGAAGAAGTCCTCGAAAGGGGAGCCTTCCGGGACCATCGGCTGCGGGCCCGCAGAGGCCGAAACCGTGGTCGAGGTCGTGATGTTCACGACGGCGGGGCTCACCTTGTCGGCGAGATCCGCGAAGGTCGACGGGCGCGTCTGCGCCTCCGCCGACAGGGTCTGCGCAATGACGAGCGCAGCGCCGAGGACGAGGGCCCAGAAGGCCTGCAGCGGGGCCGCCCGCGTCCGGGTTGAAACGATAGCCTGTGACGTCACACCGATCTCCTTTCCCTCTTTCGGACGGATCCGCCGGAATCCCGAGGTGTCCTGGATCACCTTCTAGATAGGGCGCGGCCTTCGCAACACAAAGGCCGCTCTCGTCTCGTCACCGGCGCGTGATCGCGCTCAAGCGCCGAGCGATTTCGCGATCCAGACGAGGACCACGCCCAGCGCGACCGCCCCGAGGCCGAGCAGACGCCGCGTCTCCGGCGGGATCTGGCGCAACAGCTCGAGCGCGTCGTCGATGCGCGAAGGGGCCAGTGCGAACACCAGCCCCTCGATCACGAGCACGAGGCCCAATCCGAGAAGGATCACGCCGATCAATTCGTACCGGCGGGCTCGCCTTCGGCCTCCGCCTCGGCGTCCTCCTCAAGGCGCTGACGCGCCTCGGCGGGAAGATCGGGGGAGATCTCGCTTTGCGGGGCGAGCCGTCTCAGTTCCTCAACATCGATGCCCTCGACATCGACCTCCCCGAGACCCTCCGCGCGAACCGCGTCGAAGAGCGCCTTCACGAATTCGCTGTCGGGCGAAAGCACCAGCGACGAATTCGCCTGCTGAAGCGTGGCCTCGAACGCCGCGAGCGAGCGATAGAACGAAAAGAACTCGGGGTTGGGCCCGTAGGCTTCCGCATAGATTCTGTTCCGCTCGGCATCGGCCTCGCCTCGGGTGATCTCGGCATCGCGCTGCGCCGTCGAGACCGTTTCGACCGAAGTCCGGTCGGCAGCCGCACGAACGCGCAGCGCGGCCTCGTTACCACGGGCGATCTCGTCGGCGGCTTCGCGTTCCCGCTCGGCGCGCATCCTGGCGAAGGTCGCCTCGAGGTTCTGCTGAGGCAGGTTGGTCTGCTTGAGACGCACGTCGACGATCTCCAGACCCAGCGATTCCGCGCTGGTCCGGGCCTGCGCCCGGATCCTGAGCGCGAGTTCGCGCCTCTGGTCGGACAGGATGGTGTCGGAGGTGATCCCCGCGGAGCCCAGAACCTCACGGATCTGCGCATTGAGGATGGCCGACAGACGATCCTCCGCGGCGCGGACGCCGCCGATGCCCACCGCCTGACGGAACCGGACCACATCCGCGATGCGGTACCGCGCGAACGCGTCGACCACGAGACGGCGATCGTCGGAGGGCGTCACCTCGATGGTGTCGGTGTCGAGCGAGAGGATCCGTCCGTCGTACCTCACGACGTCCTGGATGAAGGGCACCTTGACCCCGAGTCCGGGCTCCTCGACGACCTGGCGGATCTGGCCGAACTGCAGGACCAGCGCCTTCTCGCGTTCGTCGACGATGAAGATCGCCGACAGCCCGAGGAAGGCGGCCAAGGCAATGACGATGGCCAGGAAAAATCCGGTCTTTCTCATCAGTTCGAGCCTCCGCTAGCCGACGAAGCCGTGTTGCCGCGCCTGAGTTCGTTCAGTGGCAGATAGGGCACGACGCCCTGACCAGCGTCGCCGGTGTTCTCATCGAGGATGATCTTGTCGACATTGCCGAGTGTCCGCTCGATCGTCTCGAGATAGAGACGGCGTTGGGTGACTTCCGGCGCCTCGTTGAACTCCCGCGCAACCGCGAGGAAGCGGCTGGCTTCACCGATCGACTCGTTGACGACCTGCGCGCGATAGCCCTCGGCCTGTTCGAGAAGCTGGGCGGCTTCGCCGCGCGCCTCCGCGACAACCCGGTTCGCGTAGGCATCCGCCTGCCGCTGGAGACGATCCCGCTCCTGCTCGGCCGCCTGCACTTCGCGGAACGAATCGATCACGGCCTCCGGCGGGTCCGCGCGATCGAGGTTGACCCGGACGATGTTGATGCCGGAGTCGTACTCGTTCAACGTTTCCTGGATGTCCTGCAGCGCGGTATCCGCGATGATGCCCCGGTCGCGGTTCAGGATCGGCGACAGGTTCGAGGCCGCGATGATCTCGCGCATGACCGATTCCGATACCGCTTCCACCGTCAGCTGCGGGTCGCGGATGTTGAAGAGAAGCCGCGCCGGATCGGCGACGTTCCAGACGACCTGGAAGTTGATGTCGACGACGTTGGCGTCGGTCGTGAGCATCAGCCCCTCGTCGCGGGGCGCCCCGGATCGCGTCCCGATCGTCTCGGTCCGTTCCGATGTCACGTTCACGACTTCGTAGGTCACGAGCGGCCAGGGCGCGAAATTGAGGCCCGGGTTTCCGATCGAGCTGAATTCGCCCAGGAACAGTTCCACCGACTGTTCTTCCGGTCGCACGGTGTAGAGAGAGGCGAACGCCCAGAGGCCGATCGCCACGAGCACGCCGATGCCGATGGTGCCGCGGGACAGTCCCGGGCCGCCCTCTCCGTCACCGCCGCCGCCACCGCGCCGTCCGCCCTTGCCGCCCATCAGGACGCGGAGCTGTTCCTGGCCCTTCTTCACGATTTCGTCGATTTCCGGGATCTGCGGCCCTTCGCCGCCCGGACGTCTGGGCGGTCCGCCACGGTCGCCGCCGTTGCCGTCTGAGCCGCCGCCTCGTGAGCCGCCGCCCCAGGGTCCGCCGTTGTTGTTGGCCATTGAGGTCTGTTCCCCTTTGATGATTGCTCGGAGTGTTCTGCTCGTACCTGTGTGTTCGCTCGTTCTTTTCAAGCCGTCCGGACGGGTTTGCGCATCGTCACGAGTTCCTCCGAGATCGTCGGATGAACCGCGACGGTGCGGTCGAAGTCCTCTTTCGTCGCGCCCATCTTCACGGCGATCCCAACCATCTGAATGAGTTCGCCCGCCCCCGGAGCGACGATATGACAGCCGAGCACCCGGCGCGTCCCGGCATCGACGACGAGTTTGAACAGCACGCGTTCGCTCCGGTCGATGAAGGCCGTCCGCATCGGACGGAACGAGGTGCAGTATACCTCGATTGCGTGATTCTCGCGCGCCTCTTCCTCGGTCATGCCGACACTGCCGAATTCGGGCTGCGTGAAGACGGCCGAGGGCACCAGGCCGTGATCGGTGCGCGTCTTCCGGCCGCCGAAGATCGTATCGGCGAAGGCGTGCCCCTCGCGGATCGCGACGGGCGTCAGGTTGATGCGGTCGGTCACGTCGCCCACCGCGAAGATCGACGGGACCGAGGACTGGCTGTAGTCGTCGACGACAACCTGCCCGTTCCGGCCCAGCTTCACGCCGATCTCCTCGAGGCCCAGTCCCGTCGTATTGGGTGCGCGGCCTGTGGCGAAAAGCACCTTGTCGAAGACCTTCTCGACGCCGTTCGTCGCCTTCACCCGGACCGGACCCTCGCCCGACCGCAGCGCCTCCTTCGGCAGCGCCGCCGCGTCGCTCTGACCGGCGGGACCGCCCATCGAGGCATCCAGTTCGGTCGGATGACGCATGTCGCCCTCCGACGCCGGCGCCATCTCGACGATGTTGGTGCCCAGATGCAGATCGACGCCCTTCTCGCGCATCATCTCGGCGATGAGCCCGCGCGCCTCCCCGTCGAAGCCCCGCAGGATCTGTGCGCCGCGGTAGTATTGCGTCACCTCGACGCCGAGCCCGTTGAGGATGCAGGCGAATTCGCAGGCGATGTAGCCGCCGCCCACGATCAGGATGGACTTCGGCAGTTCCTCGAGCTGGAAGACGTCGTCCGACACCATTCCGCAGGCCGCGTTCGCCATGTCGGGGCGCACCGGATGGCCCCCGGTCGCGATCAGGATGTGCTTGGCCGTGACCGTCCTGCCGTCGGCGAGGCGCACCGTGTGCGGGTCTTCCACGGTCGCCCGATCGTCGAAGATCGTCACGCCGGCGCGTTCCAGGTTGGCACGGTAGATCTGCTCGAGCCGGTCGAGTTCCGCATGCAGGTGCCCCCGGAACGTACTCCAGTCGAAACCGCCGGACCGCGCGTCCCAGCCATAGGCGCGCGCCTCGGCGACGGCGTCGGGATACTCGCTCGCGAAGACCATGATCTTCTTGGGCACGCAGCCCCGGATCACGCAGGTGCCGCCCATCCGGCTTTCCTCCGCGATGGCGACCTTGGCGCCGTGGTCCCCCGCCGCGACGCGCGCCGCGCGCACCCCGCCCGAGCCGCCGCCAATAACGAAGAGATCGTGATCGAAGGTCATGTCAGTCCGCGATATCGGTGAAGATGTTGTCGGTTTCGAGGAAATCCACGCGCTCCTCCTCGATCCGGCCGGTCGAGAGGTCGCGCACCTCGACGCGTTCGTCGCCGTGTCCCAGAACGACGACATCGCAGATGTCGACGAAGAGTCCGTTCTCGACGATGCCGGGGATCTGGTTGATCACCAGCGCGAACTGGCGCGGGTCGCCGATGCGCCCCAGATGCAGGTCGAGGATGAAATTGCCCTCGTCGGTCCGGAACGGCCGATCCCCGTCCATGCGCCGCGTCACCTCGTGGGCGAGCACGTCGAGCGAGGGCAGCGTCTCCTCGACGAGGGTCTTCGTCGTGGTCCAGCCGAACGGTATGACCTCGACCGGCAGCGGGAACGCTCCGAGCGCGGCGACTTCCTTGGATTCGTCGGCGATCACGATCATCTGTTCCGAGGCGGTCGCGACGATCTTTTCGTGCAGAAGCGCCCCGCCGCCCCCTTTGATGAGGTTGAGGTCCCGGTCGAACTCGTCGGCGCCGTCGATGGTGAGGTCGAGCCACTTCGCCTCTTCGAGCGTGATGACCTCGATCCCCACCTCGCGGGCGAGGTCGGCGGTTCGCGTCGAGGTGGGCACGCCGGTGATCCTCAGGCCGTCGCGCACGAGATCGCCGAGACACTTGACCATCCACGCGGCCGTGGACCCCGTCCCGAGCCCGACCTTCATGCCGTCCTCCACGAAGTCGCAGGCCCGCTTCGCGGCGGCGAACTTGGCGGCGTCGATGGGGGAAAGCGTCTTCGTCATGCGGGTCCGTCCTGCTGTCTGGCGGGGTTATAGGTAATCGACCGGCGGGGCGCGAGCGGAAAAGTCCGGCCCACACCCGCGTCGCGAAGGCGCGGGCGCGGGTCGTTTCGGAGCGCGGAGGCCGGAGCGGTCCGTGGCATCTGTCGGTCAGGACCGGAGGGAGACCCATGTACGTCCTGCACTACGCCCCGGACAACGCCTCGCTCGTCGTGCGCCTCGCGCTCGAGGAGATCGGCGCGCCCTATCGCACGGTGCTCGTCGACCGGGCGGCGAGGGAGCAGAAATCCGACGCCTACCGGGCGCTCTGCCCCACCGGACTGATCCCGGTGCTGCAGACCGGGGACGGCGCGATCTTCGAGACCGCCGCGATCCTGCTGTGGCTCGCCGACCGGCACGGCGGCCTCGCCCCGGCACCCGACGCGCCCGATCGCGGCGGCTTCCTGTCGTGGCTCTTCTTTTCGTCGAACACGCTCCACGCCGAAATGATCGAACTGTTCCACCCCAGGAGCTGCACGGCGGGCGACCCGGAAGCGCAGCGGGCGCTGACCGAGGCGCGCATCCTCGCCCATCTCCGCCTGATCGAAGCGGCGCTCGCGGAGCGGCCGGCCTGGTGCAGGCCGGAGGCGCCCGGCGCGTTCGGATGCTATCTCGCGTCGATGATGCGGTGGCTCGCGCTCTATCCCGCGGCGCGCCCGATGAAGCCGGCGCTGGACGCCTACCCGGCGATGCGCGACATTCTGACCGCGATGGAGTCGCGCCCGGCCGCGCAACGCGCCGCCGCGGCCGAGGGGCTGGGGCCGACCTTCTTCACGACGCCCGCCCACCCGCGCCCGCCCGAGGGCAGCGCCACCTGAGGA
>CAYTBD010000130.1:0-6390 GCA_964435755.1 uncultured Rhodobacterales bacterium | reverse complement strand
GCGAGGGGGCCGTCTGCCCCCTCGCGCTCCCCCGAGGATATTTCCGGACAGATGGAGGCGCCGGTCAGATCGGCCGGTCGGCCCGCGCGGTGACATGGACGCGCCCCTGCACCGGCTCGGGCCATGTCACGCGCACGAGGTTCCGGCCGGGTCCGTCGAGCGTCGTCACGTAGGGCATCGCGAAGACGACCGAGCCGCCGCCGTTCGTGATCGGGTTCTCGGCGACGATGGAGGTCACCTCCCGTGCCCAGCCGGCGAACGGCAGGTAGGCCGAGACGTCGAGCACCCAGGCCGCTTCCGGGCTGCTCTGGTTGAATTCGAGCGTCACCGGATTGATCGTGTTCTGCGAGATCCCGTTGAAGGTGTTGCCGGAGAACTCCACGTTGCGGGTGCGGCCGAAGTCGAGCGGCGCAATGGAATCGTCGAGCCGGTCCACCCGGTCGATCGTGCCGTTCAGCGATTTGAACGTGTTGCCCGTGACGCTGAGCCCCTGGAGGAAGTGACCCGCGCCATAGGGTCTGACGACGATCCACGAGAAGTAGGAGGCGGTGTCGTTGCAGGTGAAGATGTTGCCGGTGACGGTGAGCCCGCCGAACGAGTATTCCGCGCCGAAGTCGGGCGCGGCGTCATGCTCGTTCGTCCATTCGATGAAGCAGTTGTCGATGTAGTTGCCGGTGACGACGGATTTCACGTTCGTCTCCGTGAAGACGAGGCCCGCCACGCGCGGCCCGTCGGTGACCTCGTCGCCCTGGAACCAGTGGTTCCCGACGATGAGATGGCCGTTGCCGAACAGCACCATCGTCGTGCCCATCCGTTGGAACCGGCTGTCGCGGATCTTGGCGTCGTTGGCGTTGACGTTGAGCCCGACGGATGTCCGGGCGGTCGCGGGGATCGCCTGCTCGTCCGAGATCATGTGACACCGGTCGATGTGAAGGTCCTGACAGCCGAGCCCGTGCGAGGTGATTCCGCGGTCCCTGGGCTTGGTGATCCAGCAGTCGCGGAGCTGGATCAGCGAGCCCGCCGGCGCAAGGAGGACGCCGCTGGCGTTGCCGTTGCAGAAGAGATCGATGTCGACGAGGTTGAGCCGCGAGAGCTTCGTGAACCCGGAGAAATCGAGCGCGTAGCGGAATCGCCGGAACGTGTAGGTCTGGCTCCCCGGTGCTGCGTGGAGGGGCTGCGACAGCTCGAGCGTCTGCGCGCCCACGTTCCTGGAGGTGACATAGACCTCGCGCCCGACGCCCGTGCCGGTGACGAGCGAGCCGACCTCGACGTTGGCCGCGTTGGACACCGAGGTCAGCTGCCGCGGATTGGAGGCCGAGTAGCTCGCCTGGCTCGTCGCCGTACCGGTCTCCCATGCCGGGCCCGGGACGCAGTTGATCTGCCCGTTGCGGATCACCCGGCGCACTTCGAAGGTGTCGAGCGTCGCCAGCGCCGCCGCCATGTCGAGGGGCGCGTCGATCTCGATCCGGCGGCCGCAGAGATCGAGGCTCTCGTGGTCGGAAAAGTTCAGCAGCGCCTGGAACGCCCGGCGCATCGCCTCGACCTCCTCCCCGAATGCGTCGATGTAGCCGTTCAGGTCGAAGTTGCGGCGCAGGACGAGCCGCTTCTCGGGATCGAGGACGACCGTGCCTTCGAAGCGGACCTCGCTTTCTAGGGTGAGGTTGTCTCCCAGGTAGTAGGTTCCCGCGGGGACGAGCACCTGCCGCCCCGCGGCGGCGGCATCGGCGGTCGCGAAGGCAGCGCGGTCGTCGGTCACCCCGTCGCCCACCGCGCCGTAGTCGCGTACGTCGACCCAGTCCATCATCGTGCGCAGGAAGGCCGACGTCACATCCTCGATCACGATATCGTCGATCCTGACGACGCCGCCCGAGGGACCGGTGAGGTCCAGCCCGAAATGCCCGTAGAGCGCCGCGTCGCCCCAGACCATGTCGACCCCGGGGCGCAGACCGGAGCCGACGATGGCCGAGACCTCGGCGATCTCGCCGTAGGTCGTGAGCGTCACCGCCGGGCCGGTCGTCGGAAGACCGGGCACCGGCGCATCTCCCGCGCCGCCCGCCCACCCGGCGATCCGCACCGACGGCAGCGCGCCCGAAATCGCCTTCACCCGCGCCGAGATCCGCAGATAGCAGCCCGGCAGGATCGGCGTCTCTCCGGTATGGCGCAGCCGCTGGACCGGCTCGGATTTGGCGATCTCCAGCGCCCCGCCGAAGTCCTGATCCGCTGCGACGAAAGACGCGTCTGCTGCGCCGTCATAGGTCGCGGAGCCGGGCGTTCCGTCCTCCCGCGACCAGACATGGAGCCCGTTGGCAAATGGCGGAGGCATCAGGACCAGACCGTCGGTGATCGCCTTGTTCATTCGTCATCCCTTTCCGCGTCGTGGATACGAGCCGACAGAGCCGCGAGACGGCTCTCGCCGCACGGTTCTCTCGTCTGTCGGGTATCGTTGAAGTCGTCTCCCGGACGCACGGTCCGGTTGTCGCTTCATGACCTAACGGCGCGGTATAAAGGCGGCGTTAACCATCCGCACGGCGACGCTCAGGCCCCGATCTGCGGCGCCTCGAGAATGCGCACCCCGTTGATCTGCCATCCGTCGGCCGTGTCGATCATCTGGTACTCGAGAAGATGCGGAACGCCGTCGGCGTCCGTCACCAGCACCTTCTGCAACTGGAATGCCCCCATCTGCTCGAGATCCAGATAGCGGACCTCCGCAGGCCGCCAGACCATCGGATAGCCTTGCCTCACCATTTTGCCGAAGCGGTCGCTGTCGCCGAAGATGCGCTTGATGTTGGGCGACGCGAAGCTGAAGGCCCTCTCGAAGTCGTCGGCGAGGAAGGCGTCGATCTGGCTCTGGATCGTGCCGGTTATGGCGGAGCGCGCGTCCTGCGCGAGGGCGGTTCCGGAAACGAGCGCGGCGGTGAACAGCCCGAGAAGAATTCGGCGCATGGATGACCTCCTGTTTACCGTGCAGATGTTAGGCCGTCGCGACGGGCGATCAAACGCCGGGGTCGTTTGGCTCTTACCCTTCGTGCCGAAACACGCATACTCGCCCGCATGATCGACAAGCTGGAAATGCTCATAGCGCTCGCCCGCGAGGAACACTTCGGCCGCGCGGCCGAAAGCATGGGGCTGACCCAGCCCACGATGTCGTCGGGCATCAAGCAGCTCGAGGCACAGCTCGGCGTGCAGCTCGTCTGGCGGGGAAGCCGGTTCTCGGGCCTCACGCCGGAGGGCCAGCGCGTTCTGGTCTGGGCGCGGCGGATCGTGAGCGACGCGCGCACGCTCCGCGAGGAGATGCGCTCGGCGCAGCAGGGTCTTTCCGGCAACCTTCGGCTGGCGGTGATCCCCACGGCGCTCACGACCGTCGCGAACCTGACCGCCCGGTTCAGCGACACGCACCCCAACGTGAGCTTCACGATCCTGTCGCGCAGCTCCGCGGAGATCCTCAGGCTTCTGGAGGATCTCGAGATCGAGGCCGGGATCTCCTACCTCGACAACGAGCCGCTGGGAGATGTCACGACCGTCCCGCTCTACCGGGAAAGCTATCGCTTCATCTGCGCCGAAACCTCGCCTTTCGCGGACCGCCGCGAGGTCGGCTGGGACGAGATCGCCGAGGTGCCGCTCTGCCTTCTCACGCCGGACATGCAGAACCGGCGCATCATCGACGAAAGCTTCCGCGAGGTCGGCAAGAGAGTGACGAGCAAGCTCGAATCGAACTCCACGGTCGTCCTGATGGCCCATGTCGGGACCGGCGACTGGGGCACGATCCTTCCGCATCACATGGCAGAGTTTCTCGCCGCGGGCAAATCCGTCCGGATCATTCCCCTGCGCGAACCGTCGCGGCACCACGCCGTGGGCCTCATCGCACCGCACAGGGAACCGCACACGCCTGTCCTGACGGCGCTTTTGCGCGAAGCGGCGTCGATTTCCGACCTCTGATTCGCACCGAGTGACGATAGATCCGCTCTATCGAATGACGGATCATTGGCATTGATCCGCAAATGGAAGCCGTCCAGACTGGGCGCGCAATTGCGAAGAGGACGCCATGGCCGGTGCCACGGAGACGCGGGTCGACGAGATCTCTGCGGGTCTTGCCGATCTCGAAGGACCGCTCCTTCCGATCCTGCACGCCGTGCAGGAGGAGTTCGGGCATATTCCGCAGGAGGCGCTGCCCCGGATTGCCGACCGGCTGAACGTCTCGAAGGCCGAAGTGCACGGCGTCGTGTCCTTCTACCACGACTTCCGCACGGTCCCACCGGGTCGTCATGTCGTGAAGTTATGCCGTGCGGAAGCCTGCAAGTCGGTGGGCGCGGAGGCGCTCGTCGCGGCGGCGGAGGAAAAGCTCGGCATCGACATGCACGAGACCACCCGAGACGGCGCGGTGACGCTCGAGCCGGTCTACTGCCTCGGCCTCTGTGCCTGCGCCCCCGCGGCGATGGTCGATGGCAAGGTCATCGGCCGCCTCGACGCCCGGAAACTCGACGCGATCCTCGACGAGGTGCTGGCATGAAGATCTACGTCCCCCGCGACGCCGCCGCACGCGCCCTCGGATCGGACGCCGTGGCCGAGGCGATCGCCGCCGAGATGCGGGAGCGCGGCCTCGACGCGACAGTCGTCCGGAACGGCAGCCGCGGCATGATCTGGCTCGAACCGCTCGTCGAGATCGAGGAGGACGGCCTGCGCCTCGCCTATGGCCCGGTCACGCCGGAGGACGTCCCCGCGATTCTCGATGGCACGTTCGAGACCCTGGGGCCTGTGGAGAACATCCCGTTCTTCGCGCGGCAGAACCGCCTGACCTTCGCGCGCGTGGGCCTGATCGACCCGCTTGATCTCGCCGATTACGAGGCCCACGGCGGCCTCGCCGGGCTTCGCCGGGCGCTCGGCATGACGGCCGAGGCCATCGTCGACGAGGTCAAGTCGAGCGGCCTGCGAGGCAGGGGCGGCGCGGGCTTCCCGACGGGCATCAAGTGGGACACGGTGCGCCTCGCGCAGGCCGACCGCAAGTACATCGTCTGCAACGCAGACGAAGGCGACTCGGGAACCTTCGCCGACCGGATGATCATGGAAGGCGATCCCTTCACCCTGATCGAAGGCATGATCGTCGCCGGCCTCGGCACCGGGGCGACGAAGGGATACGTCTACCTCCGCTCAGAATATCCCGATGCGATCGAGGTCATGTCCCAAGCCGTCCGGATCGCGCGCGACGCCGGGGTTCTTGGCGCCTCGGTTCTCGGATCGGGACACGCGTTCGACATGGAAATCCGCGTGGGAGCGGGCGCCTACGTCTGCGGCGAGGAGACCTCGCTTCTCAATTCTCTCGAAGGCAAGCGCGGCGTCGTGCGCGCCAAACCCCCGCTCCCGGCGCTGGAGGGTTTCCTCGGCAAGCCCACGGTCGTCAACAACGTGATCTCGCTCGCCACCGTACCGGTGATCTTCGAGAAGGGCGCGCAGCACTATGCCGATTTCGGCCTCGGCCGCTCGCGCGGGACCATCCCGGTCCAGATCGCGGGCAACGTGAAGCATGGCGGCCTGTTCGAAACCGCCTTCGGCATGTCGCTCGGCGATCTCGTGGAGGGCATCGGCGGCGGCACGGCTTCGGGCCGCCCGGTCAAGGCGGTGCAGGTCGGCGGCCCCCTCGGCGCCTACTTCCCGCCGTCCAAGTTCGAGACGCCGTTCGGCTACGAGGAATTCGACGGCCAGGGCGGCCTCATCGGCCACGCGGGGGTCGTCGTGTTCGACGACACGGCCGACATGCTCGGCATGGCCCGCTTCGCGATGGAGTTCTGCGCCATCGAGAGCTGCGGGAAGTGCACGCCCTGCCGGATCGGCGCCGTCCGGGGCGTCGAGACCATCGACCGGATCGGGCGCGGCGACGCCGACGCGATCCCGCTCCTGACCGACCTCTGCGAAACGATGAAGGACGGCTCGCTCTGCGCGCTCGGCGGATTCACGCCCTACCCTGTCATGTCCGCCCTCACCCATTTCCCCGACGACTTCGCGACCGCCAAGGAGGCCGCCGAATGAAGGACTTCATGATCCCGTGGGACGACGACCGCGACATGGGCACCCCCGCGAAGGAAGGTCCGCCCGTCACCCTCACCATCGACGGATTCGAGGTGAGCGTCCCCGCAGGGACATCGGTGATGCGCGCCGCCGCCGAAGCCGGCATCCCCGTGCCGAAGCTCTGCGCGACCGACAGCCTCGACGCGTTCGGGTCCTGTCGGCTCTGCGTCGTCGAGATCGAAGGCCGCCGCGGCACGCCCGCCTCCTGCACGACGCCGGTCGCGCCGGGTATGGTCGTCCACACCCAGTCGTCCAAGGTCAAGAAGATCCGCAAGGGCGTGATGGAGCTCTACATCTCCGACCACCCGCTCGACTGCCTGACCTGCGCGG